>JALYUK010000291.1 GCA_030853805.1 Actinomycetota bacterium
ACCATCCCTGATGGGCGGCCAACGTGTTCCACGCCGCGCCCGCGCCCGCCGTCGCCGGCTGCAGCTGCGCCACCAGCTGCGGCGCCAACCACGTTGACGCACGGCGTTCAGCATCGATCGGCCCCTGGTCGATGCGGGTGTCCCACCGGTAGGTGGTCTGCGCGGCCGCCACCGCGACCGCCGACGGGTCGGCGGTGTTCACGCCGGCGACGACACCACCGCGTGGGGCGCCGGGCTTGCCCGAGGGCACCGCGTTCGGAGCCGTCATCACCGGGGCCGAGGTGGACGAGGACGGCGACCGGGTCACGGTGACCGTCGCCGCGGCCTGCTGGCCGTGGGAACCACCACACGCGACCAAGGACCCCATCGCTGCGGCCGCGGCCAGAAGCACCGTGCCACCACGGGCCACCGCGCGGATCTGAACTGGTTTACCGGACACGACGAACCGTCCAATCTGCCGAAGCGAAATCACTGAGAGGGGCGAGCTTGACGACCTGCCCGAAGGTCGGCGCGTGCACGATCTGCCCGTTGCCGACGTACAACGCGACGTGACCCCACGGGCCGTCCGGGGAGGGGTGCAGATTCAGCAGCACCACATCACCGGGGCGCATAGCGGCCAGCGTGGCGGTCGTACTGCTGCCCGCCGGGCGGGTCGCGACCGTCTTCAACGTCGGCGTCACCAACTGGTTGCTGGTCCCCATCCCGATATCGACGTGGAATCCCTGATACGTCGCGTACCGGGTCAGGCCCTCGCAGTCGTACCCAATCGGTGGGCTGGACGATTGCAACGTGCCGGTCGGGCCGACGGTGTTGCCCCCGCCCCACACGTACGGCAGACCCTCTTGGGACTCCGCAGCCTTCACCGACGCCTTCTGAGCGGCGGTCCCAGTGATCGGGCCACCGGCCAAGCCGAGGGAGAACTTCTTTTCCAACGCGTCAATTTTCGGCGCATAGGCCTGCGTCTGCGCGTTGCCCGGGGTGCCCCCCGCGGCCAGCACGCACCCGAACCCGCAGTTGTAGGAATCCAACGCCAGATCCTGCACGTTTCCGGTGATCTGGTGCGCCGTCAACGCCGCCTGCACCTGCGTAAACAGGGCGCACATCATGTGCGCCTCGGCAGGGATCGCGTCGCCCGGGTCCAACACGCTGACACTGCCGTTGTGGTCATAATCGCGGCCCCACGTCACCCAGGTGCCGGGCATGAACTGCGCCACGCCCTGCGCGCCCGCCGGGGAAACGGCATTCGCGTTGAACCCGGACTCCGCATCCAACTGGGCCGCGATCAACGGGGCCGGCATCTGCGGACACACCGACGCCGCGCCCTGAATGATGGGCACCATCGACGCGGGAATCCCGACCGGATTCAATCCACCGACCGGGCCCGCCGCCGGACCTGACGGGATCGCAGCCAGACCCCCGGCGCTAGCGCCGCCACCCATCACACAAATCGCCAGCACCAACACCAGCAAGAACCCGACCGCTACACCCGCCACGGCCTTCATGACTTCTTCGACTTCTTCGGCGCTGCCGGTGTGGCCGACGTAGAGCTCGGGGAAGGCGCCGGGATCGGGGCCGGGGCAGTCACGGCGTACAGCGACGCGTTACTGCCACTGGAGGCGATGATGAACGCGAACCCGTCCCCGCTGCCTTGGGGCGGGATGACTTGGCTGGTACCGATGACCGTGCCAGGCGCGGCCGTCACGTGAACCGCCGTCGCAGAGCTTGCCGTTAACCCCGTAGGGGTCGCCGCCAACACCTTGCCGCCAGAGACGCCGAACGCCAGATCGGGCCCGACGCACGAGGTTTGCCAATCGGTCGGCAGGCCCGCGGTCTTACCCGTGCTCATCGCCACTGTCGTCGAGCCGTAAATGCCCCACGAGCCGTCCGGGGACACCACCAGCGGCGAAGCACCGCTGCCCGTCAGGGCGGCCTGTGAGGAAGGGATCGCGCCGGTGGTCCACAACGGCGCCCAGGTGCCTACCGTGAACGCCCGTAGGAGCACCTGCGCTGACCCGCCTGACGCGCTCTTGGTGAACGCGGCAACCAGCCGCGTTGAGCTTGATCCCACCACGGCACTGAAAACCGTCCCGGCCGGTGCGGCCAGCACGATCGGAGATCCCGCGACCTGGGCCGAACCGACCGACCACACCTGACCCGGTGCGCCCGCCACAATCAGCGACCCCGCTGACCCCGGCGCGATCGGCGTCGCATCCGCCGGGACCACCCGCGTCACCAACTGCCCGCCCACCACGATCCGAACATGGTTCGCGTCCATGCCCACCACAGGACCAGTGACCGTCAACCGGACCCCGCCAGCACCGGGCAACCCCGTGGCCCACGAACCCGACTCAGCGCCGGTAGTCGGTACCCACGCGTAGACGTGATCATTGGTCGCGGCCACGACCCGCGTTGATCCATCGATGCTCGCGAGCATCGGACCGGCCACGACCGGACCGTCCACCTTGCCCGACCAGGCCGCTCGGCCCGTGCTCGCCTGGAAGGCCGCGACACTTTGATGCCCTGCATCAGCGGCGTACACCCGCTGACCGTCGATACCCACCGTGGCCGTTGAGCCAGTCGCAGTCCCTAACGGCACCGACCACGCCGCCTGCGAGGAAGACCCCGCAGGGCCCACCACCGGCAGCTGCGTCGGCAAGGGCACCGGAGCGACCGTGCGAGTGACCTGCGCCCTCACAGGAGCGGCCGGGTGCCTGGACACGACGACAACAACCCCGGCAATAGCCAAAACCAAGACCAACAAAAACCCCGCGCAGCCCAGGACTACAGGCGAGGTACGAGAACTAGACCCAGGCGCAGTCGGCGCATCAACCTCCAACACCTGACCATCCGCAGTGATCACCTGATCCCACGACGATCCATCAACACCAACACCGGTCGTACGCACCGCGCGGATGGCACCCTCCCGTGCCGCAGCCTGCTCGGCAACCTCCGAAACAACCGCGCCACGCACCACCGCCACGTTCGGGTCAGTCGCGACCACTGACCCGTCGACCAAACCCTCAAACTGACCGTCAGGGCTTGCCTGGCGCAGCTCAATCCGAACGCACGGAAACACCGGCACCGTGCTCGGGTCAATATCCAGAGTGGTCATTGGAATGGCTTCGCCCCGCCTCTCGTTCCGCGCCGCTTTGAATAGTCGCGACCTTAACCCATGATACGTGCGATAGTATTGCACATCGCACGTATCATGGGTTGCTATCGGTGGAGGCGAGTGTTGGACATACCGCAGACGAGAGCGACGGTGGTTGCTATCGTCGACACGCACACACGATCCGCTGGTTCTGCCAGTGAGACCCGGTGGGCAATCGAACGATGTAGACGACGAAGGGCAGCTGTGTCGACCCGCGACATGAAAGGCCTCAGTGAGTCCCTTCGCTGGGCGTATGACACAACGCGGCAAAAAGACGGCATGCCGTGGACATTTGAGGCGTTGGCTGCTGCGGTCCAGAAGCTCGGGACGCCGGTGAGCGCCATCTACTACCGGCAGATCTACAACGGGCGAGAGCCAGGCGTGCACGCGCAACTACTCGCAAACACGGCGGAGGCTCTTGGTCTCCCCACCAACTTCTTTACGGACGCAGTTGTCCGCACCGCCACCATGGAGTCGCTAGCGACTCCGAGTGAGGCGAACGCAAAGCTAATGAAGCTGGTCACCGAGTTCCGGGAGCTGACGCATGCTCAACAGCAGCGCGTCCTAGATCTTTTGAGCGAGTCCAGTAGTTAGCCAGCGTCACGTTCAAGAATCGTGTGGCGACCACTGTTGAGCTGGTTGAGACGAGTCGAGGCAAACACAAGCAGGCTGACGCGCAGGTCCTTCGGAACCTGCAGGCTGTCGAGCACCTCACCCAGCTGGCTGGCCATCTGC
>JALYUK010000315.1 GCA_030853805.1 Actinomycetota bacterium
ACGCCCTCGAATCCCCGGTCACCGCGCACCAGCAGGCGTAGGTGTCCACTGCGCTGGCCCGCCGCGCGAATCTCGGCTGCGGTGGCGTCGGGAGCCACACTGCCCGGCTGCGCATTCCGGCGCACGATGTCACCTACCGTCAGGGCCTGCAGGTCCAGCGCGCTGGTCAACTGACCGTGATAGTGCTGGTCGAGGGTGCCGACTGTGGCCGAGTGCTCCACCAGGTGCCGCAGCGTGTCGGGATTCTGACCTGAGGAGACTTCGTCGACCGGCTGCACTCCGACCTTGATCAGGCACAAGTTCGCTACCCGGTTGAGGGCAACCAGCAGCGGCCGGGTGATCCAGATGAAACCGCGCATGGGAAGCGCCAGCAGGATCGCCGACTTCTCCGGGTGCGCGATCGCCCACGATTTGGGTGCCATCTCACCGACGACCAGGTGCAGGAAGGTGACGATGAGAATGGCGATGATGAACCCGGCGGCGTCGGCGGCCCAGAACGGTGTGCCCAAGCCTTCGAAGGCCGGCGTCAGCCACAGGTGAACGGCCGGTTTGGTGATGGCGCCGAGCAGCAGGGCGCACACCGTGATGCCCAGTTGCGAGCCTGCCAACAGAACCGTCAACTCCGAGGCGCTGCGCAGCGCAGCGCGGGCCGCGCGACTGGTGGCCGCGGCGTCTTCCAGCCGGTGGCGGCGAGCAGCGATGAGCGCGAACTCGATCGCGACGAAGAACGCACTCGCAGCGATCAACACGACAGTGATGGTCGCGATGACCCAGGGGCTAAACATCTGATGACCCCTGCCGGCCGACGGCAAGCGTCACGAAGAGCATCGACGGCACGTAATGGTCGATCTGCCGGACTTCGGCGACCAGTTCCCGCACGAGGGGTCCACCGTTGCGGACCAGATCTGCGGGTTCGGGTGCAAGAGCAATGGTCACGACGTCGCCGGGGCCCGGGAAGCCACCGAAGCGCGCGATCACCGCGCCGGCAAGGGTTTCGAAGTCTCCGGTGGGCAGGTGATGGCCCAGGATGCGTTCCACCTCGTCGATGTGCAGGTCACCGGGCATCGTCCAGCCCTCGGCCGCGGAACCGGCCCTGCCATTGCCGGTCTTCGGGTCGTGTTCGTCGGCGATCTCTCCGACGAGTTCCTCAGCAATGTCCTCAATGGTCACGATCCCGGCGAATCCGCCGTACTCATCAACGACCAGAGCCATCTCCTGCTCTGCGGTCACCAGGTGTGTCAGCACGTCGGGCAGCGGCAGTGTGGTCGGGACGATCACGGCGGTGCGGGTGCGGGTGCGCACGGTCCCCTCGGTGGGCACCTCGAGCAGATCGTGCAGGTCGATGACCCCGCACAGGTCATCGGGCGTCGACCCGATCACCGGGTAACGGGTGTGGCCTGCGCCCATCTGTTCCAGCACGTCGGCCACCGGTTCGTCGGCCTGGACGGTGTCGATCCGCGCCCTGGGAACCATCGCGTGCACGGCGGTGCGGGTCGGGAAGTCAAGGATCCTGTCCAGCAGGGCTGACAGGTGCGGAGGCAGCTCACCGGACTCGTGGGACGTCGCGACGATGTGTTCCAGATCCCGTGGTGTCGCAGAGTGTTCGACGTCATGGACCGGCTGGATCCGCAGCGCCCTCAGCAGCAGGTTCGAGGACTGGTCGAACACCCGGATCAGCCACCCGAACACCTCCAGGTAAAGCGTGGTCGATCTGGCCAACCATCGGGCGACGGGTTCTGGTCGGGCAATCGCAAGATTCTTGGGGACCAGCTCTCCGAAGAGCATCTGGACCACCGTGCAGAACAGCAGGGCGACGATCGTTCCGAGACCGATGCCTACTGCGGTGGGAACGCCGACACCGCCGAGTAACTCACCCAGACCGCGGCCGATCAGCGGCTCGGCGACGTACCCCACCAGCAGGCCGGTCACAGTGATTCCCAGCTGGGCGCCCGACAGCATGAAGGAGGTCCGGCCGGTCACGCTCAGCGCGCGGACAGCCCCGCCGTCACCGGCGTGCGCCTGCGCCTTCAACCGCGACCGGTCTACCGACATGTACGCGAATTCCTGAGCGACGAAGTAACCGGTCAGGGTGGTGATCGCCATCACGACCACCACCCCGAACGCGATGCTGAGAACGGTGAGCACGGGTTAGACGCGGTCCTTGGAGGGCTGCTCATCGATGAGGTCCTGGCTGCCCTGCTCATCGGTCCCAGGCTCTGGTTCCGGTGCGGGCACCTTCAGGCTGAGCAGGATAGAGGCCGCCAGCACCACGATGATGACCGCGAGGCTGAGCAGGGACGGGATCTCCGGGATGGAGGTGCTGATGACCTTGTGGCTGGCCTGCAGGATGAGCTTGAAGCCGATGAAGGCCAGGATGATGGCCAGGCCCTTGGACAGGTAGTGGAACCGCTCGAGCAGACCCGAGAGCAGGAAGTACAGGGCCCGCAGCCCGAGGATGGCGAAGGCGTTGCTGGAGTAGACGATGAACGGGTCGTCGCTGACCGCCAGGACCGCGGGAACGCTGTCGACGGCGAAGACCAGGTCGGCGGCTTCGATGGCGACGACCACCGCGAGCAGTGGGGTGGCGACGCGCTTACCGGCTTCCTTGAGGAAGAACTTCGTGCCGGCGTACTCATCGCGGACCGGGATGACCTTGCGTAGGAGGCGTACCGCGAAGCTGGTGCTGGGGTCGAAGCTCTCCTCTTCGTCTTTCATCAGTTTGTAAGCGCTGTAGAGCAGGATCGCGGCGAACACGAACAGTACGGCGGTGAACTTGCTGACGATGGCGATACCGGCGGCGAGGAAGATTCCGCGGAAGACCAGCGCGCCGATCACGCCGTAGAACAGCACCCGGTGCTGGTAGGCCCGCGGCACCTTGAAGTACCCGAAGATCAACGCGAACACGAACAGGTTGTCGACCGACAGGCTCTTCTCCAATAGCCAGGCGGTGGTGAACTCCACCCCGGCAGTCGTGCCCAGGGTGAAGGTGACGACAACTGCGAATACCAGTGACAGCCCTACCCACAGGGCGCTCCACCAGGCGGCTTCTTTGAAGCCGATGACGTGCGCACCGCGGTGCGCCAACAGGTCGATCAGCAGCATGATCGCGATCACGGCCGCGAAGGCGGCCCAGGCCCACAGGGGAACAGTCAACATGGCAACTCCAGGAATCAGGATGGCAACCCGTGCGGTCGCCGCTGTTTCAAGTGTGAAGTGCAAGGACAACGCAGGTAAGGCGGTATTACGGACAACATATGGCCATATTTCTGCCGGTTTACGGCAATACAACGATAGGAGATCAGGCTGCTTGATGTGGTCGTCCTCAAGGCAGCGCACCCGGTGTATCTCGGTTGGCCGTAGTAGTTTGGCGGCGGGTGATGAGATATCGACGACTGCTGTTTGCCGTCCACCCGCGGGGCAGATGACGGGGCACAAGCCAGGAGACACCGATGACCGAGCCCGATCCGATGCTGCAACGCAAAGTGCTGGACCCGCTACGGGAGTTCCTGCACGACGAGGCCGCCGGCGGGATCGTGCTGGTGCTGGCGGCGGTGGTCGCCGTCATCTGGGCCAACAGCTCGTTCTCGGGCAGTTACGAATCGCTGTGGGGTTTCCGGCTCACCCTCGGTGGGGGGTCGCTGTCGGTCACCGAGGACCTGCAGCACTGGGTCAACGACGGATTGATGGCGATCTTCTTTTTCGTCGTGGGGTTGGAGATCAAACGAGAACTCGTGATCGGTGAGTTGCGCGATCGGCGGGCGGCAGTGCTACCAGCGGTCGCTGCCGTGGGCGGGGTTGTCCTGCCGGCTCTCATCTTCGTCGCGTTGGCGCGCGGAGAAGCCAGCAGCGGGTGGGGAATCCCGATGGCCACCGACATTGCTTTCGCGGTCGGGGTCCTGGCCCTGTTGGGAAGCCGGGTACCCGCCGGCGCCAAACTGCTGCTGCTGACCATTGCGATCGTGGACGACATCATTGCGATCACGGTCATCGCGATCTTCTACTCGGGAGGGGTGTCCATCGGGTGGCTTGCCGCGAGTGTGGCCGGACTGCTCATCGTTGTGGGGTTGCGAAGAATGGGCGTCCACGCGATTTGGCCCTACGTGGTGGTGGGAGTCGGGGTGTGGTTGGCGACGTTGGAGTCCGGGGTGCACGCCACGATCTCCGGTGTCGCTCTGGGTCTGTTGACTCCGGCCGGAAAGGTCGGCGGCCGCGACGTGCTGTCGACCTTGGAACACCGGTTGCACCCCTACTCCGCCTTCGCCATCGTTCCCTTGTTCGCGCTGGCCAACGCAGGCGTCGATTTTCGCGGCGGACTTCTGGGGCAGGCAACGAGTAACTCGTTGACGTGGGCAATCGCCGCCGGGCTGCTGCTCGGCAAGATCATCGGTATCAGCGCGGCGGTGGGGATCTGCGTCCGCACCGGACTGGGCCGCCTGCCCGACGGGGTCCAGGCGGTGCACGTGGTCGGGGTTGCCGCCGTAGCGGGCATCGGTTTCACCGTGTCGTTGTTCATTGCCGAGCTTGCGTACGACCAGGACGAACTGGTGCAGACTGCGAAGGTGGGAATCTTCTTCGGCTCGATCGCCGCTGCAGTACTCGGCGCGGCCATTCTGCTGATCGTGGGCCGACGGCAATCCGCGTCGTCCGTCAGCATGCAGAACAACTGACCTCTACCCCTTCGATGCCCACCAGATCGGCGTACCGTCCCACCCTGGGCCACGAGACCCACACCTCCCATCGTTCTTTCATCTATCAGGTTTAAGGTCCCGCGCAACGTGAGCAATTCCAGTGAAGAACGCGATACCGAAGCACCAGCGACGGATTCGGCGGTCACCGAGGCGACTGCAGCGGAGAAGTCCGGGCCCACGGGTGGTGCCGGTCAGCAACACGGGCCTGCCGCTGCGGTGGCGCTCGCCGCACTCGGCGTGGTGTTCGGTGACATCGGCACCAGCCCGCTGTACTCGATGCAGACGGTGTTCTCCCTCGACAACGGCCTGGTCAAGCCCACCGAGGCCGACGTCTACGGCGTCATATCGCTGATCGTCTGGTCGATCACGCTGATCGTCTCGATCAAGTACATCGCGATCCTGATGCGCGCTGACAACGAGGGCGAGGGCGGCGTGATGGCACTGGCTGCGCTGTCGCAACGGGTGATGACCTCGAAGTCGCCCAAGCGGGTAGCGGCTGCCGTCGTCCTGGCCATGCTCGGTGCCAGCCTGTTCTTCGGCGACTCGGTGATCACGCCCGCGATTTCGGTGCTGTCCTCCGTGGAGGGTCTGCAGGTCGCCCAGCCGGGTCTGGGGCACCTGGTGCTGCCGATCGCCCTGGTCATTCTGACGTTGCTCTTCCTCGCGCAACGCTGGGGGACCGGCAAGGTGGGCTCGGCGTTCGGGCCGATCATGTTGATCTGGTTCGGGGTCATCGGGGTCATCGGTCTGGTGTCGGTGTTGCGGACCCCAGGCGTTGTCCGCGGATTGCTGCCGACCTATGCGCTGGTGTTCATCGGGGACCACCCCTATCTTGCGTTCGTCGCGATGGGGGCGGTGGTGCTGTGCATCACCGGTGCGGAGGCGCTGTACGCCGACATGGGTCACTTTGGGCGGCCGGCGATTGCCCGGGCCTGGTTCTTCGTGGTGTTTCCGTGCTTGACGCTGAACTATCTGGGCCAGGCCGCCCAGATCCTCTCCGATCCGAAGTCGGCCGCCAACCCGTTCTTCCTGCAGATCACCGAGTGGGCGCGCTTCCCCGTTGTCATCCTCGCGACGGCGGCGACCGTCATTGCCTCGCAGGCAGTCATCACCGGGTCGTTCTCGATCGCCCGGCAAGCCAGCAGCCTGGGTCTGCTGCCCTCGCTGACGGTGCGGCAGACCTCGGACAAGTCGGCGGGGCAGGTCTACCTACCGGCGATCAACACCATGTTGTACATCGGTGTCGTGGTCCTGGTGGTGCTCTTCCGCTCCTCGCAGCGTCTTGCGACGGCGTACGGAATTGCCGTCACCGGAGCCCTCGTGGTCGACACCACGCTGATGCTGATCGTGGCGCGGGCCTTGTGGCGTTGGCCCGCGTGGAAACTGATCAGCGCCGGGGTGATCTTCGGCGGCGTCGAGGCGATCTTCCTGTTCGGCAACTTGACCAAGGTGCTGCACGGAGGCTGGTTGCCGCTGGCGATCGCCGCATCCCTGTTCCTGGTGATGACCAGTTGGCGCAAGGGCCGCGACCTGGTCACGGCGAAGCGAACGGCGAAGGAGGGCCTGCTCGCGGACTTCGTGGCAGAGGTGCACGCCAAGGGTCTGCCGCGCGTGCCCGGTACGGCCATCTTTCCCAACCCGTCCAAGGTCAACACACCACTGGCGATGCGGGCCAACGTCGACCACAACGGCATCCTGCACGAGCAGGTGGTCATCGTCTCGGTCGAGCGGCACGGCGTACCGCATATAGACGGTCCGGAGCGGTTGGAGCTCGATCACCTCGGCAGCACGGAGGACGGCATCGCGCACCTGACCATGCACATCGGATTCTCCGACCGCCCCGACATTCCGGCGGCCCTGCTCGCTGCCTCGGAGAAGCTGTTGCCAGGGTGCGGTATCGCGTTCGACCCGAACAACGCCACCTATTTCCTGTCCCGGGCATCGATCCAACGCACGAACGCGCCCGGCATGCCCGGATGGCGCAAGGCGCTGTTCATGGCGATGGCGCACAACGCTGCGGACCCGGCGCGTTACTTCAACCTGCCGGTGGAGAATACGGTCACGTTGGGCTTCCCCATCAACCTGTGAGCCCGGGCGGCGAGGTCGACCCCTACACTCTGGCGATGGACCTGAGCGAGTACCTCACCTGTGACGCAACGACTCTGGCCGGTCTGGTCGCCGAGAAGGAGATCACCGCTGTAGAGCTGCTCGCGCTGGCCCGGCAACGCTGCGACGAGGTCAACCCATCGCTCAACGCGGTGGTCACCCCGCTGACGCAGGTCGCTGACGCCCGGGCGGTTGACCCGGAGTTGGCAGGGCCCTTTGCGGGGGTTCCGTTCCTGATCAAGGATCTTGGGCAGGAGTACGCCGGTTTCGCAACGTCCAACGGCTCGCGTGCGCTGGCGGGTGACATCGCTGAACGCCATTCCCTGGTGACCCAGCGTTTCCTGGACGCGGGACTGGTCATCTTCGGTAAGACGAACACACCGGAGTTCGGCGCGAAGGCGATCACCGAGCCCGAGCTGTGGGGCGCTGCGCGTAATCCGTGGAATCTCACCCGTACCCCGGGCGGTTCCTCCGGTGGGTCCGGCGCGGCGGTCGCTGCGGGCATCGTGCCGGCTGCCGGAGCCAACGACGGTGGTGGATCGGTGCGAATACCCGCGGCCTGCAACGGTCTGGTCGGGCTGAAGACCAGTCGTGGGATCGGGCCGTACGGTCCACAGACCGGCGAGTCACTGCTGGGGATGTCGACCCAGGGCGTCGTCTCGCGGACCGTCCGGGACAGTGCCGCCCTGCTGGACGCCATCATCGGCGGTGACCAGGGCGCCGGCTACGACGCCGCGCTGCCGCCTGTGCCGTTCGCCGAGCTGATCACCCGGCCACCAGGCACCCTGCGGATTGGTTACTCCTGCTCGTCCGCGATCAACGCCCACCCCGACCGCGAGGCGGTCGCCGCCGTGCACGCCGCTGCCAAAGTGCTCACCGAGTTGGGACACGAGGTACAGGAGGTTGCGCCGCCGCACAACGACGAGGCGCTGGCCCGGGACTTCCTGACCATCTGGTTCGCCCAGCTCTACGGCCAGGTCGCCGAGATCAAACGGAGGTTGAGTGCTCCGGACAGTCAGTTCGAGGCCGATACCCTGGCATGCGCCGAGCTCGGCCGGGCGGCCGGGATGCTCCCGCTGCTGCGCTCGATGGCGAAC
>JALYUK010000316.1 GCA_030853805.1 Actinomycetota bacterium
GCCCGCCCGCACCCGACGCCTGATCGAAGACCGCGACGGCGGGTGCGCCCACCCCAGCTGCGGCGCCACCGGGCACGTGGAATGCCACCACATCACCCACTGGGCCGACGGCGGACCCACCAATGTCAAAAACCTGATCAGTCTGTGCCCCTACCACCACGACCGACACCACACCGGTGACTTCACCATCGAACCACTCCCCGCACACCCGGGCCACTACAGATTCCTCGATCGCGGCGGCGCGCCCCTGGGCCCCATCGAAGGAAGACCACCAGCGAGGAACACACCAGACCCGCAGACCACCCCCTACCGGGGCGCATCCGGGGAAGCACTACACCCCGCATGGGTACGGTTCGCCCCCAACCCCACCCCCGCCACCACACGCGACCGCCGAAAACCCTGGATCCTCGCCGGCGGAACCGGCGACCCACCAGATCCACCCGACCGAACACGTTCACCCGATCCGCCCACCGCAGCCGCTGAGGACTGACGGAGGATCTCCTCGCGGGTCAGGCGGGTTCCATCCAGAATGGCCTGGTTCCGACGCCTATTCGCCAACGGGCAGCTTCCTCCGAGGGGCTGTACGACTGACCCAACGACGCGAGCAGGCCGCGCAGCAGCGTTTTGGTCAGCTGTAGTCGCGCCCGGTCGGCTGCGCTGTAGTGACCGCGCCCCCGCACCCCGGCCAGCGGAGCCATGACCGGCGACACCAGCAGGCCCGCGCCGCCCGCGAGACCGCGGTAACCGAGGCGCTCCGCCACACTCAGACCGGGCGGACCGGCCAAAAATGCCCGCAGGTCATCGGGCACCGGTTCGAGTATCGGCTGGTAGACCGCGAGCGCGTCGGCGAGTTCAGCCTGAGTGCCCGGCAGGTCGGTTGCCCCGAGCTTGGTGGCACTGATCGCCCATTGGGAAACGTACTGGTCCGGCCAGCGCGGCCCGAATCGCGGCTTCAAGTCCGTGCCGACCGCCAACTGCGCGGCCAGGAATGCGTCGGTGAAGGCCAGGTGTACCCACCGCAGCAGGTCCGGATCTCCCGCTGCGTACGCCCGCCCGTCCGGCGCGAAGCCTTTGACCTTCCGGTGCATGCCGCGCACGCGAGCTGATTCGCGCTCGGCGAGCTTCTCCGAGCCGAAGGTGCTGACCACCAGCCACCGCGCGGTGCCCGCGAGGCGCGCCCACGGGTCTTCGGTGTAGTCCGAGTGGCCCTGCACCCCCGCCAGGGCGAGCGGATGCGCGGCCTGCCCCAGCAGCGCAGCGACTCCTCCGGCCAGGGTCGACAGGTCGCCGTGCACCCGCCAGACAACGCCGTCCGGTTCGAAAAGACCGGGCCCCTCACCGACCGTCGCGATGGCGCGCACCCAGTCCGGTGCGCCGGTCGGGTCGCCCGATACGCGGCTACGGAACGCGTTCCGGGTGTTGTCTTTCAACTGCTGGAGGGTCGCTACCACCCGCCCATCGTGCGCGTCCCGCCTCCGACTCAATGAGCCCGGGGTGCCGCGACGTTGCTCAGGACCAGGTCGACCTGTTGTCCATTTCATCGCGGGCGCGGTCCAGTCGGCCTTGAAAGATGATCGCCACCCTCGTGGGCCGTCCGCCTCCCAGGAGGCGTGGGTGGGCTCGGGTGAGCGAATGCCCGATCGGTCGACGCAGCAAGGTGATCAGCCGGGCCGCTCGTTGCGGACCTAGCTCGGCGCCCGCATGGTGGACCAGCGTTTCCTCATCGGTGGTGTGCCGCGCCCACGACTGCTCGATCTCACTCCAGAGTTGTAGACGCCGCTGCACGGAGGGATTGCCACCCGCACCGCCGCGCAGGAGGTTGTTCAATGCTCTGATGGTGTGTTCGATCGAGCGCAGTTCGCTGAGCATGGAGGCCGTGCAGGCAGGTCCGAGCTCTGAGTCGGCTGACCGCAGCATCGGGTAGGCGCGCGTCGTCATCACCACTGCGTGATGGGATACGGCGGAGACAACCCGATCGAAGGATCCCAGTTCATCCTCGGATCGGTTCGTCGCGGCGAGCCGGGCGGCAACCATTGCCTGGGTGATCCGCGCGTGGTCGTGGTGCACCAGCTCCTGCAGTTCAGCGGTCAGCGCGCCGTGGTCCCGCTCAGACTCCGGCGCCGCGGCAAGCTCGCGGTCCTCTCCGATGAGGTGTGCGGTGAGTAGCGCGCTCACCCGCTCCGCGTGATTCAGGGCCAGCATCGAAGTGTGGGCGCGCTGTACGTCATGCACTGCTTCGATCATCCTGCGGTGCTCGCGCAGCTGCCGGTGGTGCCGTCGTTCGGAGCGTTGCTTCATCCGCCGAACGAGGTGGCGATCAGTCCCGCACGATTGAAGGGCGCGATCTTCCGTATTCAGAACCGGTAGCAGCTGCCGGACCAACAGGTCTTCGAGTTGCGCGCGAGCTGCTTCGACGTTTACCTCGGTCAGGCGGGCCTGATGCAACTCCCAGATGGCATCGGTTACCCGTTCGGCCAGTTGTGCGTGGCTGCAGACAGTTCGTTCCGGGGAACTACCGGTCGGCTGGTTGATCATCAGGGCCTCTTTTCGGCGTGCCGTCGGGTCGCCGTACAGCCAATATTGTACTCTCGACGGAGATTTTAACAACTAAAATCGTTTAATATTGTTTGAGATGTCTATGGATACCCCTGTTTCCAGTAATATCTGCTGCAGAATGCGAGGAAATCCTCGCGCGGACGAGAGGTGCCGGAGATGCAGAAGGCACGTCGGGCGCGAGTGCTGCGAGCGCTACGCGACAGCGGCCGGCCCCTCGGCGTCCGCGAGGTCGCTGAGCTGCTCGAGGTGCATCCCAACACTGCGCGAACTCATCTCGTCGGTCTCGTCGAGGAGGGTTTGGCAGCACCGCAACAAGAAAAGCTGGCTGCTGCAGGACGGCCGCGTACGGTTTACGCCGCAGTGGCCGCGGGGCCGCACGTCGGGCGGCGCAACTTTCCGATGTTGTCCACAATTCTCACCAGCCTGGTGGCCAGGTCTGTGCCGGATCCGGAGGGTGTCTCCCTCGAAGCTGGGCGGGCGTGGGGGCGTTATCTTTCGCAACGGCCAGTTCCCTACGAGCCGGTGGATGCCGAGCAGACGCGCGGTCGGCTGCAGGACATGCTGGAAGAGGTCGGCTTCGAGCCCGATCGCGATGAGGTGCGTACGCCTGGGCATGCCGGCCCGCTACAGCCGCTGCACCTACGCAACTGTCCATTTCGTGAGGTGGCTACGTCTCAACCACAGATCACGTGCACGATTCATCTGGGTCTGATGCAGGGGGCGCTGGAAGAAATGGACTCTCCGCTCTCTGTGGATCGACTCGAGCCATTCATGCAGCCGTCGTTGTGTGTTGCCCACCTCGCACTGCGCTCAGACGTGCGCTCAGACGTGCGCTCAGACAGGCAACCCGGCCAGGATGATCCGACCTGACCCTGGGGGTTGCTATTAATACAGGGGTAACTGTATTAATAGGTATGAACACTTCATCCAGAATTACTGACCTGCATCGTGACCAGTCGGTAGGGGCGAACAGCCGGGTCTCCGATGATCATCACGCCGGACTGTGGTCGGTGTTGATCCGGCGGGTCGACGCGGTGGTCGCGGCCGCGAGCGCCGATCCCGGCGTCGAGGACCGTCAGTTGCGGGACAGACTGCTTGAATTTCTACACGGGGACGTCCTGGCCCATCTGCGCACCGAGGAGCAGATCCTGTATTCGGCCGCACGCGCGGCCGGGCTGGACGCGCTCGTCGCTGCCCTGGAACTGGACCGCCGCTTCCTGATGAAGCTGGTGACGGACATCGAACGCTCTGAGAACGTGCTGCAGATTGCCCTGGCCGGGCGTGCCCTGGTGACCCTGGTCGGCCTACTCATCGAGAAGGAGGAGACCGTCCTGATCCCCGCTATGCAGGCTGCGGGCCTCAACGTGTCGGATCTTCTCGACGGGATGGTCGTGGCGATGGCCACGAACTACGACTCCCGCTTCACCTACCTCTGACGCGGGGGGTGAGCAGCGAGATGGAACTACGCCAATTGAACGATGCATCGGTGGGCGCACCCGCGGCACGGAACGTCCCGACGGTGCGGATCATCTTCGGTGGCGAGCCGGACGGACCCGCGATCGCGCTGATCACGGTAGATGTGCCGGCCGGTACCGCGATGCCGCAGCACCGGCACTCCGGATCCGACATCGTTGTTATGCCCATCATCGGGACGGTGAACATTGCTCAGGCCAACGAGGTCCTCGTCGTGAATACCGGTGACGCCGTGCTGGTGCGGCAACAGGAGGCGGTGTCGGTGACCAATCCTGGCGCCGAGTTCGCCCGGCTGGTCATCGCTGCGGGCCCCGCTGATTTTGTGGCAGGCATCAGCGAGTGGCCGGACACCGGGCAGGGCTCGTAGTCGCGGTCAGGTCCGCAGACGGTATCCCTGCCCGGGATCGGTGAGCAGGTACCGCGGTCGACCGGGCGCCGGTTCGAGTTTGCGGCGAATTCCCGCCGCGTAGACGCGCAGGTAGTGGGTCTCCCGCTCATATCCCGGACCCCACACTGCGCGCAGCAGCTCGGCCTGACCCACCAGGTGGCCCGGATGTAGCGCGAGACGCTCAAGGAAGGACCATTCGGTGGGGGTCAGTCTGATCGTCACACCGTCACGGGTGGCATTGCGTTCCACGAAGTCGAGCGAGAAGTCGTCGGTCACGACGGGCGCCGCGTGGGCGGCGTCCGAACTGGAGCGACGTACGGCGGAACGTACCCGCGCCAACAGCTCGTCCATCCCGAACGGCTTGGTGACGAAATCGTCGGCGCCTTCGTCGAGTGCCTCGACCTTGTCGTCGGAATCATGGCGTGCGGACAATACGATGATCGGCACCTCGCTGGTCCTGCGTACCTGCCGGATCACTTCGACACCATCGATATCGGGAAGCCCGAGGTCGAGGATCACCAAGTCGGGGACCGAGTCGACAATGCTCTGCACCGCCGATCGACCGTCGAACGCGCGCTCCACCTCATAACCGCGTGCTCTCAGGTTGATGCTGAGCGTGCGCACCAGGCTCGGCTCGTCATCGACGACCAAAATACGGGTCACAGC
>JALYUK010000322.1 GCA_030853805.1 Actinomycetota bacterium
CGATGGCGGCGTGCAGCGCCGCCACGGGTTCACTGTTTCGCAGATGGGCCAGGATCAGGTCGAAGAAGAGTTCGCTGTCGGTGTCGCCCATGGGGGCCGGAGCGTGCACTGCGTGAGCGAGATCCTCCAGCGGCTGTTGCGGGTAGAGCCAGCCGTTGTGGGCGAATGCAACGCTGCCCGAGACGAACGGGTGGGTGTTGGCCACCTCATTCGACATCTGCGGCGATGCCTTGCGGATGTGCAGCAGCGCAGCGTCCGTATGAGCGCCGTTCACCGCCTCGTCGAAATTGGCACTGTGCAGCGCTGATTCGGGGCGCTTGTGACACACGAGTTCATTGTGGGAATCCCAGTACGCCAGCCCCCACCCGTCGCAGTGGACCTGTGAGAGCGACCTGAAGGACTGCAGGGAGGTCCCCAGGGTTTGGGACAGTTCCTGCTCTTTGGGTGTGATGACAGCGAGTAGACGACACATGGATAGGCCTCTTTCGGGCAGGACGACAGGATGCAACACGGTGGGATACAGCCGGGTACGAGGAGGTGCTCAGCGCATCGCGACGGCGATCTTTTCTTCGGCGTTGCCGACCGCACCGGCAGAACGCCCCGATTGGCGGCTGTGGCTCAGACGCCGCTCCAGGTAGTGGGCGAGTTGCGACAGCAGCGCATTCACCACGACGTAGATCAGCGCGGCGATCAGGTAGGTCTGGATGAGCAGGTGCAGGCTTGCGGTGATGTTCTGAGCGGTCCTCATCAATTCCGGGTAGGACACGACGTACCCCAGCGTGGTGTCTTTCAGGACGGTGATCAGTCCGTTGACCAGCGCCGGCACCAGCAATCGAATGACCTGGGGTAGCACCACCAGTCGCATCATCTGGGTGCGACGCATGCCTACTGCCTCTGCTGCCTCGAACTGACCCCGATCCAATGCCCCGATGCCGGCGCGGAAGACCTCCGCCAGGATTGCGACGTTCGTCAGGATGATCGGAGCGACCAGTTTCCAGAAGATCGGCAGATTGACGCTCCAGAACGGCAGCACGAGCAGGAAGAAGTAGATCAGCAGCAGCAGCGGGATCGAGCGGAAGAATTCCACATAGATCCGCGCGACGACACGTACCGGGGTGAAGACCGAAACGCGCATCAAACCCACGAGGGCACCGAGCGGGAAGGAGATCAACACGGCGACGACGGTCGCCCGAAGCGTGCCCTCCATGCCCTGCCAGATGACGTTCACGATGTATCCCTGGGTGAAGGGACTCCACTGTCCGGCTGCGAGTTGACCACTGCGCCCGAACTGCCAGACCGCTGCGGCGACGACCGCCGCAGCCACCGCGAGCACACCCACGGTCGCTACCACGATGCGCCGGCGACCTTGCGGCCCGGGTTCGTCGAAGAGGACGTTCGCCTTACTCATCGGCCGATCCTCAATTTGCGTTCCAGTGTCGCGCCGACTCCGGAGCCGCCGAACGAGATCACCATGTAGAGCACCCCGGCGGCGATGAAGATGGCCGGCTCGGCGTTCTGCAACATGATGAACTCGGTCCTGTTGGTGAGATCGGACACGCCGACAGCCGAGGCGAGCGAGGAGCCGAGTGCGACTCCGATGAAGGAGTTGACCAGGGGCGCGATCATCGTGCGCAGCGCCTGAGGCAGGATCACCAGCCGCAGCGACTGGGTGAAGGTCAACCCGATGGCTCGGGCTGCTTCGGCCTGCCCGAGTGGGATGGCGTTGACACCGGCCCGGATCGACTCGCAGACGAACGCGCCGGCCGCCAACATCAACCCGAGCGCAGCGCACCAGAACAATGAGATGGTGAGCCCGAGGTCAGGTAACCCGAACGCGAAGAGGATCAGCAGCGACAGCAGCGGGATGTTACGGAAGAACTCCACGTAGAGGGTTCCGGCGGCGCGCAACGGCGGGATCGGTGATACCCGGCACATGGCCACGAAGGATCCGATGACCATTGCTCCGCCGAAACCGATCACGGTCAGCAGGGCCGTGATTCCGAGGCCTACTCCGATGCTGTGCAGGTTCGAGGTGATGACGTCCATGGCAGGCCTGTGAACCGACCGCGCGGCTCAGGCGCCGGTGACGGATCCGAGGGTGGGCGTTGCGGGGGCGGCGCCGCTGACCACGGTGCCGATAGTGGCCTTCCACAGCTTCGCCCAGTCCCCGTTCTTGTAGATCTCCTGCAGGAACGCATCGACGAACTTCTTTGCGCTCGGGTCCTTCAGCGGCAGCCCGATGCCGTAGGGCTCCTTGGTGAAGGGCTGGCCTACCACCTTGACCTTCTTGTTCGTGCTCGCGTCACTGATCAGGATGCCCTGGTCGAGCACGTAGGCGTCTGCGCGACCCTGCTGCAGAGCCGCTACACACTCCGCGTCCTGCTGAAGCAGCAGGAGCTTGGCGGTCGGCACCCGCTTCTTGATGTCGAGCGCAGCGGTGGACCCGGATTCGGTCACGACCGTCTTCCCGGCGAGGTCGGCCACGGTTTTGATGTCGTTGTTGTCGGCCTTGACCATGATGGCGTCGCCCGACTCGTAATACGGCCCTGCGAAGGCGACCTTCTTGGCGCGGGCGGGAGTGATGGAGTAGGTCGCGAACACGGCGTCGACCGTGCCGTTCTGTAGCAGGCTCTCCCGGGTATCCACGCTGACCACCGTCACCTTGGTCAGGTCCTTGGGGGCGGACTTGCCGGTGATGTAGCGCGCCAGCAGCTGGGACAGGCCGGCGTCGAAGCCGGTGAGTTCACCGGTGGACAAGCTCTTCATCGAGAACAACGGGCTCGTCTCGGTCGCACCGACGCGTAGAACTCCGTTCTTCTTGACAGCCGCTGCCCAGGGGCTCGCGGCAATAGCGGCCGCGCTCGCGACGGGTCCGCCGGCGATGATCTTGTCGTAGGCGCTGCCTGATCCTCCCGCGGCGCTGCTCTTGCCGCCGCTGCTACCGCCACACGCGGCGAGCAGGGTGGCGATCGAGCCGATGCCCACTCCGGACACGAGGGTCCGGCGGCTGACGATGTGGCGATTCGAGATGTTCATGATGGCTCCCTGAAGTGTGTGAAGAGGGCTGAGGGCGTGAAAAGGGCTGAGGGTTGACTTCAGTGCGCCAGGATCTTGGACAGGAAATCCTTGGCGCGTTCGGTGCGTGGGTGGTCGAAGAACTCCTGCGGTGGGGCAATCTCCAGGATGTGACCGGCGTCCATGAAGACGACGCGGTCGGCGGCCTGACGGGCAAAACCCATTTCGTGGGTGACCACGATCATGGTCATTCCCTCGGCAGCAAGGGCCACCATGACGTCGAGCACTTCTTTGATCATTTCCGGGTCCAGGGCTGAGGTCGGTTCGTCGAAGAGCATCAGCTTCGGCCGCATCGCCAGCGCCCGGGCGATCGCAACGCGTTGCTGCTGCCCGCCGGACAGCTCGGCCGGATAGCGGCCGGCCTTGTCGGTGAGCCCGACACGCTCCAGCAGGTCCATCGCCTGCTTGGTCGCATCGGACTTACTTGTTTTCAGCACGTTGACCGGGCCCATCGTGATGTTCTGCAGCGCGGTCTTGTGCGCAAAGAGGTTGAACGACTGAAAGACCATGCCGACCTCGGAGCGCAGCTTTGCGAGGTCTCGTCCCTCTTGAGGCAGGAGCTGATCGTCGATACGGATCGAGCCCGTCGTGGTCGACTCCAACCGGTTGATGCATCGACACAGCGTTGATTTACCGGAGCCGGAGGCGCCCAGGACCACGACGACCTCACCGGCGGCCACGTCCAACGAGACATCGTCCAGCGCGGTGAAGTCGCCGAACATCTTGCCCACGGACTGCACCTGCACCAGCGGCGCACCAACGGTTTTCGCGCCCGGTGAGGGGTGGGATGCCTGCCCGGAATCGACCATGTACCCGACGCTAAGCTGCGACGACCTCAAGAACAATAATCAATGTTTCAGACTGCTTCAAAGTAATGCTTATAGTTGCTGATGATCGACGCAACGTCCCTGGAGTTGCTGAGCCTTGTCGCGCGGACGGGCTCCTACTCTGCGGCTGCGCGCGCCCTGCAGATGACTCAACCCGGCGTCACCTACCAGATCCGACGCCTGGAGCGGTCGCTGGGAGCCCCCGTGACGGTACGGATGGGCCGTTCGATGCAGCTGACAGCTCTCGGAGAAATGGTGCTGGAGTTCGCGCAGCCGGCCCTGGAGGAGCTGCGCGCGATGGAACGGCGCATCGCTGCCGCAGTCGGGGAAGGAGTGGGGTTGGTGCGGTTGGTCGCATTCCCCAGCGGGAACGCCACCATCGTGGCAACAGCGCTGGCCCAACTGCGACAGGAGCATCCGCAGATCGAGGTCCGCGTAGCGACAGCGGAGCAACCCCGTGCCTACGAGATTGTCCGGTCCGGAGAAGCCGACCTCGCGTTGACGTACCGGTTCGGTGACGGGGACGACGTGCCCAGCCCGGGGCAGATCGACGGGCTCCGGCATCTCGACGTGATGACCGAGCCGATCTCGCTCCTGATGCCGCGCGATCATCCCGGTGCCGGGCGACAGTTGCTGGATGTTGCTGAGCTACCGGACGCACGGTGGCTGCTGGGATCGCAGCGCTTCGCCCGGCTGTTGCAGGCCCTGTACGCACCCACCGGGGTCGATCCGCATATCCAGATCGTCGCCGACGACTACGTTGCGATGCAGTCGTTCGCGGCTGCCGGCCTGGGCTTGACGCTGCTGCCGGAGCTGGCGGTCCGCGCCCACCGCCACCACGCACTGGTGGCCCGCACACTGGTCGGCTGGCCACAACGTCGCCTGTCGATCGATTTCTGGCCCGATCAGGAACGGGTGCCCGCAGTCCGAGCTGTGATCGAGGCCCTGCGGCAGGCGCCGAAGACGTTGAATCTCACCAGTCGCTCCACCCGCGGCAGTACAGGTGGAGGCAGTGCAGGGAACGGGTGACCTGAACAGACATAGACTCACCGCCCATGACCGCACATGCCACCGGAGCCGACGCCAGGCGCGGGCCGTTCACTGACGGTGAGCGCATCCAGCTGACCGACGCCAAGGGTCGGATGCACACCATCACCCTCGGTGCGGGCAAGCAGTTCCACACCCACCGGGGGCATCTGCTGCACGATGACCTGATCGGCAGCCCGGACGGCTGCACCATCACCAATACCGCAGCGGTGCAGTACCTCGCACTGCGTCCGCTCTTGTCGGACTACGTGATGTCGATGCCGCGCGGCGCCGCCGTTGTCTACCCGAAGGACGCGGGGCAGGTCGTTGCAATGGCCGACATCTTCCCCGGCGCCCGCGTCGTGGAGGCCGGCGTGGGCTCGGGCGCGCTCAGCATGTCGTTGCTGCGGGCGGTGGGGGACACGGGGCACCTGCACTCCTTCGAACGCCGGGCCGAGTTCGCCGACATCGCCCGCGGAAACGCACGCGCATTTTTTGGTGGCGACCACCCGGCATGGAAAGTAACGGTGGGTGACCTCGTCGAGTCGCTGCCCGAGCACGAGGAGCCCGGCTCGGTCGACCGGGTGGTGCTGGACATGTTGGCGCCCTGGGAATGCCTGGATGTCGTGGCGGACGCACTCGCGCCGGGCGGGGTGCTGATCTGTTATGTCGCCACGGCCACGCAGCTGTCCCGGGTCGCTGAGACATCTCGTGACCACGGCGGCTTCACCGAGCCGCAGGCCTGGGAGTCGATGGTGCGCGGTTGGCACCTGGAAGGACTCGCCGTCCGCCCGGAACATCGGATGCACGGGCACACCGGATTCCTCATCACGACCCGCCGACTCGCGCCCGGCGTGACACCCCCGCTGCGCAAACGGAGGCCTTCCAAGGGCACGTTCGAGGGCGATCCGGCACTGATCTGGGACGCAGAGGACCTCGGCGAGCGACCGTTGTCGGAAAAGAAGATCCGCAAGGTACGGCGCACCGTTGCAGAGCCGCCAGCACAGGAGTGAACACCTCGGGTTAGGGTCGGGTCAGATCATTCACGAAGCTCGCGAGCGCTGACCGCAGGAGGCTCGATGCCCGACCGGCCGTCCGATGATTCCCTTTCCTACGATGCCGTTGACAGTCTGCAGCGTGAGGTGAAGGCCTTGCGTGAACGACTTGCCACGACCTCAGGTCCCGCGCGTGCTTCGATCCCCTCCCAGCAGGTCACGCAACTGCAGGCCTCAGTCGGCACGCTCTCGGCGCAGAACGAGCGCCTGGTGCGCACCCTGGGCGATGCTCGCGACCAGATCGTGACCCTCAAGGGTGAGATCGATCGTCTGGCGCAGCCACCCGCCGCCTACGGCATCGTGATCATCGCTCGCGACGACGGCACCGCTGACATCCTGAACAGTGGTCGCAAGATGCGGGTGGCCTACAGCCCCGCCCTGGAAGTGACTGATCTGCGCCCCGGCCGTGAGGTCCTCCTGAACGAGGCGATGAACATCGTCGCCACCACCGGGTATGAGTCGATCGGCGAACTGGTCACGGTCAAGGACCGGCTCGGCGAGGACCGCGTTCTCGTGGTCGGGCACTCCGATGAGGAACGCGTCTGCCGGTTGGCGGCCAGCCTCGAGGGCGAGCCGATTCGCACCGGTGACTCGCTGCTGCTGGACAGTCGCAGCGGCTTCGTCTACGAACGCATCCCCAAAGCCGAGGTCGCTGACCTCGTGCTGGAAGAAGTACCCGACATCCGGTACGAGGACATCGGTGGTCTGGCCGGCCAGATCGAGCAGATCCGCGACGCCGTGGAGTTGCCCTACCTGCACGCGGAGCTGTTCCGTGAGCACTCGCTGCGCCCGCCCAAAGGTGTATTGCTCTACGGCCCGCCCGGGTGCGGTAAGACGCTGATCGCCAAGGCGGTCGCAGCGTCCTTGGCGCGACAGGTTGCCGAAAAGACCGGCCGCACCGGCACGCGTAGTTACTTCCTGAACATCAAGGGCCCGGAGCTGCTCAACAAGTACGTCGGTGAGACCGAACGGCATATTCGGCTGATCTTCCAGCGCGCTCGCGAAAAGGCGTCGGACGGTACACCCGTCGTGGTCTTCTTCGATGAGATGGAGAGCTTGTTCCGGACCCGTGGATCAGGCGTGTCCTCCGACGTGGAGACCACGATCGTGCCGCAGTTGCTCGCCGAGATCGATGGCGTGGAGCGGCTGGAGAATGTCATCGTCATCGGTGCCTCCAACCGTGAGGACATGATCGATCCGGCGATTCTGCGCCCCGGACGGCTCGACGTGAAAATCAAGATCGAGCGGCCCGACGCCGAAAGTGCCCGGGACATCTTCGAGAAGTACCTGGTCGCGAGCCTGCCGCTGCACGCGGACGATCTCGCGGAGCACGGCGGGTCGGCGGCCGACACCGTCGAGGCCATGATCCAGGCCACTGTGGAGCGGATGTACACCGAGATCGACGAGAACAAGTTCTTGGAAGTCACCTACGCGAGTGGGGACAAGGAGGTTCTGTATTTCAAGGACTTCAACTCCGGCGCGATGATCCAGAACATCGTGGACCGTGCGAAGAAGATGGCGATCAAGGATCAGATCACGCTCGGCGCCAAAGGGATTCGAGTCGATCACCTGCTGCAGGCATGTGTCGATGAATTCAAGGAGAACGAGGATCTGCCCAACACCACGAACCCGGATGACTGGGCGCGCATCTCCGGCAAGAAGGGTGAGCGCATTGTTTACATCCGCACCCTGATCGACGGCAAGAACGGTACTCAGCCGGGCAAGGCCATCGACTCGATCGCAAACACCGGCCAGTACCTCTGAGCCGATTCCACGCGGTGTCGACTCCACGTGGTGGACTGCTCGGCGCATCAGTTCGCCAAGGCCACGTGCCGGCGGATGAAGTCGTTCGCGAATGTGTCGGTCGGGTCCATTCGGCGTCGTAGCGCGTCGAAGTCGTTCAGTCGCGGGTAGTGCGCGTCCAACCTGCCGGGGTAGGTGAACACCTTCCCCCAGTGCGGACGGACATCCAGATCGGACAGCGCTCGCTGCACCGCGTCCACGGCGCTCAGGACGGCTGGGATGTCCGGCGCCCAGGTGAAGTGGAGAGCGACGCTGTCGCGATTCGACGCAGGACTGAGCCACTGCGTGTCCGCCGCGACAGCGCGGATCTCGCTGATGATCAGCGCCGGTGAGATGAGATGTCCGATCTCGCGGAGGGCTGCCACTGCCGCCGGCCCGGCTGCCCGGGGTACGAAGAACTCCGACTGGATCTCCTGGCCGGAGCTCGGGGTGAAACCGAGCTTGAAATGCGGCAGCCGGTCCGACCAGAGCCCGGGCACCCCTGCCTGCTCGGTCACCTTCTGGTTGGACTCCCCGCTCACCCACGCCGGGTGCAGCGTCTGGTCGACGCGTCGGGTGTGCGGTAGCGCTGGTCGGCTGAATCCTGCACCGACACGGCTCTTGCAGAGGATGTGATCCGGGCCCTGCCCGGTCCACCGACTGAAGACACTGACGCTGTAGGCAGACTCCAGGACCGTGTCGAGGCTGTCGATCAGTTGACTCCAGGTGATGCCCTGGTAGGTGTCCTGACAAATTCGGAAGGTGGGTAGCACCGCCAGCCGCAGCTTGGTGACGATGCCCAGCGCGCCCAGCGAGACCACCATGGCATCGAAGGTCGGATCGGTACGGTCATACCAGCGCAGTGGGCCATCGCTGCGCAGTAGTTGGATGGCCAGGACGGCCTGCGACAGACCCGGTTGGTGCACTCCCGAGCCGTGTGTTCCGGTAGCGACGCTTCCCGCGATGGTGATGTGCGGCAGGGACGCGAGGTTGGCCAGTGCGAGATCGGCGGCGACCAGGAACGGCACGAGCGCGCCGTAGGTCATCGCTGCGTCGACCTCCACGTAGGTTCGGTCCGTGCTGAGCACCGGGGGACCCACCATTACGGACAGATCGACCTGTACCCCGTGTTCACTGTCGGCGATGCTGTTGAAGCTGTGTCCGGAACCGAGCACCTTCACTGCCGACGCGTTGCTGACCACGCGGGCCAGGTCGTCCACGGAAGTCGGCTGTACACGTTGCGCCGCTCGGAAGGTGTACGTCCCGGACCAGGTGGTGCCTACTGGGTCCGTCGTCGCCGCCATAGCAGAAGTATGACCCGCCAGCCCAGCAGGAACAGTCCGAGGAAGAGGGTCGCGACAATGATGAAACTGACGGCAATACCGCGCCCGGTGGCCGCTCGCAGCGACATACCGAGCACAATTGTTGCGAGCCAGACGGCGACCCCTGCCACCAGTGATGTTGGGGCCCGATCCAGCAGAAACCACGCGATCGCCCATCCGACGGCGGCTCCGACCAGGAACGGCCACGCGACAGAAAGCGATTCCAGCACCGGTTGCGCCTCGGAGTGCGAGGCCCGACCGATGGCCGCGAAAACGATGATGAACGCCGCGTCGAGCAGACCAGCGGCAACTACGGAGCGCATCGCGACGTCGCGTCCTACAGATCTCTGCGAGCCCGCCGCGCCCTGCGTGGATGCGTGATCGACCATGAGAGGAGCCTAAGTGCCGCCCCGGTAAGGAGGCTCAGCGGTCGTGTCTGCGGCGTAGGAAGTCAGGTCGTCACTCGTCGGCCGAGACACGCAGCGAGTCGATCGATGGCCGGGGTATCGTCGGCTACCGGCTGTGGTGATGCGAAGGGTCGCTGGTCGGGTGGCAGGCCCGCCAACATCGCCGTCGTGAATTGAAACTCCTGCTCGGCCAGGGCATCCGGGCACGGCACAGCCTGTCCGGTCGCCTGGGCAAGATCCCACCCGTGAACCAGCAGGTCGATGATCCGCAGATGCAATGCCACGTTGCCTGGCACCGTGCCGAAGGGGACGGTGACCAGCTGATTCTAGACGCCCGGAAAATGAAAAGCCCCTGTCAATGTTCGCGCTGACCGTTGGTAGCCATCGAGTGCGTCGCCGGCGGACCCGGTCACGACGGGTGCGCCAGGGTCGACGCCGTTGCCCGGGGTGGGCATCCATCCGGCGATGATGACAGCTGCGGCGGGTCGTGGGAAGGGTGTTACGCCGCAGCCGTGGCCGCGCGCACTTGAAACGACGGGTGGAACTGGATGTGCTGCAGCAATCACGACGGGGCCTGCTCGTCCCACCAGTTCAGGACCCGTGTGCCATACAGCGTGAGCCATTTCGACGGCTCACCCACGGGAACGTCGACCTCGAACCACACCTGCCCGGGGTGGCGATGTTCCTGCATCCAGGTCCCGTCGTCCTGGCGGTCGGCACGCAACGCGTTCACCGCGCCGGACAGCCGCGCATCCGGTGGGACCGCGTCATGGGCCGCTGCCTGGCGGAAGTACTCCAGCGCGACGAGTGTGCTGTAGGCCCACCGGAAGGGGTACGCCAGATCGGCGACCCAGGGTCCGATGAGATCACCGGTGGAACGTCGACGTAGCAGCCGCCGTTCGAGCAGGTACGCCTCACCGGCATGACGGGAGTCGCGCAGCTCTTCGCTTCCACCGGTCGCCATTTCGTAATCGAGCATGCCGCGCAGTGCGTTGATCGTGGAGTGGAATGAGGAACGCGTCGAACCCTCGACCCACTCGCAGTTCCAACCTCCGTCAGCCATCTGGTGATTGGGAAACCACTGCGCCAGATCCGCGATGTCGGCGCCCAGCCAGACGCCGTTGGAGAGGGTGTCCGCGTTGATACAGCAGTCGACCTCCCCGCCCCAGTAGGGCAGGTCGTCGTACTCCCATCGGCTGTTGACCGCCAGACGTTGCGCCGTGTCGCCGAGCGCGGCCGGGTCGGTGCCCCACTGCCGCAGCAGGCTGAGGGTGGGGGTGGTGGCCGTCCAGGGTTGGCCCTGGTTGTCCGTGGGTGTTGGGTCCTCATCGGATACTGCACTGCTGGTAGCCGATTCAGTCTCTGATTTGGTAGCGGTCGGAAGGTCCCGACTGGGGAAGAAGGCGCCGCCTGCCCACTGCCCGTCGGGATCCTGCAGCGCGAGTAACCGCGCGCCGAAACCCTCGGTGGCGATCCGGCTTCGGGTGGCCCTCCAGACGGCTTCGGGCGCACCGACGAGGTCACGTTCCACCTGCCACCGCACGGCGGGGTCGGAGTCGAGTAACCAGTCGGTCAGGGCAGCAGTGGGAGCCATCGGGTCACGCTAGCGCCACCGCCTCATCTGACAAAGAGTGAGCTGGAACCGCCCAGCACCGATCTCGCTCTGCTGTAGCGCGGCGCGTTCGGAGACCAGCAGCACCAGCAGTCACCCATGGCGCGATCTTCCCGCGCCTCGGCCACTGAATCCGGACTCGCATCCACGTGTGGTGGGTCCGACCTTGCTGCGGTCTTCGATGTACCTATTCCCACCTTTGGACGTGCGCGTTGTGGCCGGGCGCCTTTGCGAACTTGTGATCATCCGTGACGAGAGGCACTTCGAGCGCCTCAGCCAGCGCGACATAGAACGCGTCGTGGGCGGTGAAGTTGTTCCGCAGTGACAACACTCGAGTCAGGTGAGGGTGCATCGGGTACCGATCAAGTGGGAGGTCTGCGAAATCACGGGCCATTTCCAGACCTCGTCGCGGCCCGATCCTAACCATGCTCTTGGTGGTGATCATCCAGCCGCGTATCGCCGAGGCCACCTCGGCATCGATCAGCGTCGGCGCCTGAACGTGACGCTGGCCTTCGAACCAGGCGCGTAACGCGGTGTCGTCGCGTCGGTTTTGGAGCAATCGCACGACGATCGAGGCGTCGACGACCGCCATCTACCGCCGACCGTCCTCGATGCACGATCGAATGTCATCGTGGCCGACATCGAAACTCTCTCGGGCTGCGATGCGCTCCAAGACATCGGACATCGTGGGACGCGTCGCATCGGCTCGAATGAGCTACCGTAGATAACTGGACAGCGACATCTGCCGCGACGCCGCTCGTGCACGCAAAACCGCGACGTCCTCGGCAGGAACGTCGCGGACCTGCAGAATTTCAGAGGGCACGACCGTCGGCTCCATCGGGCGTCGCCCACCAGCACCTCGGCCATCGAGCGAGACGCGGCCGCTTTCTGGAGAGCGAGCAGCGCCGCGCGCGCTCGTTGCGGTAACGAATCTTACCGGTGGATTCGCACCGGGGCCGAGAGGTGTGGCGGAGTTATGACGGCACCACCGTCCGCCGCTCATCATGGCCGAAGCGGCCAGAGTCACGCGCAGCAACATGGTGCGACAGCAGGCGTTCTCGCAGCGGCTGACAACGCTGGTGACAAGTATATGAATCAGCAATTGACCTCGGCGGAGGTGATCGCCGTGTTGATCGCGATGTCCAAGGGCATCAGCATCGAGGCCGACCGGGGCTAGAGCTTCGATCCAGCGCTCGGCGACGACGAGCTGGCCTTCTACGACGTGGTGTCCACCAATGAGTCACTCCTCGACGTCATGGGGGAGGGCGTGCTCGCCCAGATAGGCCGTGACCTGGTCGCGGTGATGAAACGGGACGTGCTCACCGACTGGACTGTGCGCGACGACGTACGGGCGAAGCTGCGGTCCTCGATCAAGCGCCTGCTGGTCAAGAACGGGTACCCGCCGGACAAGCAGCCGGGCGCTATCAAACTGGTCATGGTGCAGATGGAGGCGATGGCTCCGCGGTATGCCGAGGAGCACCGCAACACCCTGGAAGTGTGAGAAATAGGTTAATTTCGTGGGTGGATAGGCACATATGGCAAGCCGCCGATGAATGTCTGTGGATAAGTCGATTTTGATCCCATTTCAGCCCGCAATACCTGGGGGATGTGGATAACTATCGTGCGAATAAGGCTCTACTGCAATTGAATTCGTGTTCCGTACCCCTTGTGCGAGTAATCGGACAGGCGTACGATGAATACATCAGTTCGACTTCCTCGAATTCCTCGAATCGCGGAAAGGGGCGAAGATGAGCCACTCGACTTTCAATAGCGATGTCACTACGCCCCCGCTGATCATGTCCGCGGCACCGGGGGTAGGTGCCCAATTGGTAGAGCTGGTTGATCAATTCGAAACCGGCCTCCATGAATTGCCGGGTGCTCTGCATCAACTGGATGAGGTTGCCCTGGGGCACCTGGTGGGTTCGCTGCTGCGGATCATGGGGCGCGCAGAGAACGTGGCTGCGCTGGCCACGGCCGATGCACTTGATCGTGGGACAGTCGCAGAGTCGACGGCAACCGGCGCACCCGGGTGGGTTGCCCAGCACGCGCATGGGGCCGATCCCACAGTGGTGCATCGGGTAGGTGTCGTCGGTCGCGATTGCGCCAACCCCCGCAACCACACCGTCGCTGAATCACTGGCCGCTGGGACCGCATCGGTTCACGCCGCAGCGATTGCACTGCGGGAGGTGCCACGCGTGTGTAAACAACTCCCGGACGCCGACCGCGACGAGATGATGCTGCACTATCTGAGCCTGACAAGATTCGGATCGAGGGCGTTGAAAGAGTTATCGACGCGAATCATCGGTCAGTTCGCTCCCGAGCAGCTGGTGCGGGACGAAGAGGTCCAACAGCGATGTGAATCGGTGCGCTGGTATGACCTGCCCTGCGGGCTGACCCGATTCGAAGCCGACCTGTCCGGCGGGCACGCCGCGAGCGTCAAACACGCGTTGCAGTTCCTGTCCGCGCCGGCACCGCAGCTCTGCCCGGATGGCGCACCTGGATCCGACGTTGATGAGGCCGACTCGATCGTTGACGAGGCGCACTCGATGCTGGAGACCGGTAGCGCAGCGGCTGATCGTGACGTGCGGACCCCGGGGAAGCGACGGGCTGATGGGCTCATGCGCCTCGTCGAAACCGCCTTCGACGTACTTGACGGCACTGCATCCCGACCGGTCGGGGAGATCGGCGGAAACGCGAAGCTCGTAGTGACCCTCGACTACAACACTCTGGTTGTCGGCCTGCAGGGCGCCGGTCACCTGGACGAGGCGGGGCACCCCACCGACCCGACCTACCTGCCCGGCATTGGGCGTACGAGTGACGGGCAGTTGCTCGACGCCGGTACGTTGCGGCGGCTCGCGTGCGATGCGGACCTGATCCCGATGGTTCTCGGAGGGGCATCCGAACCGTTGGACGTCGGGCGGGCCAAGAGACTCTTCACCGGAGCATTACGCGCAGCGATCATTCACCGAGATCAGGGCTGCACCTTCCCCGATTGCGATCGGCCACCGGACTGGTGCGATGCACATCACGTGATTCCGTGGTGGTGCGGTGGCGAGACCACCCGTTCCAATGCAGCTCTGCTCTGCGCAAGGCACCACACCATCGTGCATCGTGACCTGCTGATGGCTGACGTCACTGCGACCGGAGTCACCTGGGACCTGACCCCCGGCCTGATGCCCAAGATGGCCGGCCACCCCAGTGCCGCCTGACGCCGGTGCCACCCGCCCAGTTCGTCGCTCGACGTGGTCGCCTCGCCTGCGGGTGTCCGCGGCAGCGTATGCGGTGCGATCGGCCGGCGCCTGCGAGGATGAGCTGAACGAATCCGAGGCCCACAAGGCTTTCCATCCACGTTCAGAAGGTGGGCTGTTTCATGACATCTGGTAACACATCCGTTGATTCGCAGCAGGAAGCCACGGGGGTGACCACCGAGCGGCTCGCTGGGCTACGTCGATGGAACTTCGGCCTGACGGTGCTGCACGGAGCGCAAGCCATCGCTGTCCTCGTGTTGGCCACCAGTTTCTCGATCCCGGTGACATCGACCTTCCCGACGGGCCCACCCGGCAGCGCCGCGCCCGCGGCTAGCAAGTTATTCGACGTCGCTGTAGGACCGGCGATCGCCGTCTTCTTGTTCCTCGCAGCTCTCGATCACCTGCTCACAGCCACCGTCGGCCGCTCCATCTACGAAGCCGACCTCAAGCGCGGAATCAACCGGTTCCGTTGGATCGAGTACTCGTTCAGTGCAACGGTCATGTTGGTGCTGATCGGTTTCTACTTCGGCCTGACAAACATCTCGACGGTGATCGCCGTCATCGGAGCCAACGTTGCGATGATTCTCTTCGGCTGGCTGCAGGAGCGGATGAACCCGCCCGGCCGGACCGAGACCACCATGATGCCGTTCTGGTTCGGCACCCTGGCCGGGATCGCACCATGGGTAGCAATCACCGTGAACCTCGTCGGGTCCAAGACTGTGCCTGGCTTCGTTATCGGTATCTACGCGTCATTGCTCATCCTGTTCTTCACGTTCGGCCTGAACCAGTGGCTGCAGTACCGCGGGATCGGAAAGTGGAAGGACTACGCGTACGGCGAGAAGGTCTACCTGGTGCTCAGCCTGATTGCGAAGTCGTTGCTCGCTTGGCAGATCTTCGGTGGCTCACTCGCCGGCTGACCGGCGGGGCTACCAGCAGCAGCTGGCTCGGACGCAACAGGCAACGACGCCGCTCCACTGACCACACCATATTCAGGACAACACACAGTGCGGCCCCGTACACGAGATCGTGTACGGGGCCACACTGTTGTTCCGAAAAAAACTCAGCTGGGACTTCCCACCTGCTCCATCTCGTCGACTGGTGCCGCAGCCTCGATCACCGCAGGCTCGGAATCTCCCTTACGTGACTCTGCGAGCAGGGCGTCGGCGGCCTGCTTGGCCTCCGCCACCTTGTTGGAGATGTCAGCGCTGGGCTTCGCGCCACTCATACCGCTCATGACGCCCTGGAGGAGGTCGATGGGCAGCGGAATGACCACCGAGTTGCTGTTGTTGCTGCCGATCTCGAGCAGCGTCTGCAGATAGCGCAACTGCAGTGTTGCCGGGTTGGTACTCATGACGTCGGCTGCCTCAGCGAGCTTGGCAGATGCCTGGAACTCACCTTCAGCGTTGATGACCTTCGCACGACGTTCGCGCTCGGCCTCCGCCTGACGAGCAATGGCGCGTTGCATGCTGCCGGGGATCTCAACGTCCTTGATCTCCACGATCAGGACCTTGATGCCCCACGGCTCGGTCTGCTGGTCGATGACCTTTTGCAGATCTGCGTTCAACCGCTCCCGCTCGGACAGCAACGTGTCGAGCTCGGCCTTACCGAGGACTGCACGCAGTGAGGTCTGAGCGATCTGGCTGGTCGCTGCGAGGTAGTTCTCCACCTCGACGATCGACCGGTTGGCGTCGACCACCCGGAAGTAGGTGACGGCGGTGACGCGTACCGGCACGTTGTCTCTGGTGATCACGTCCTGAGCGGGCACGTTGAGCGTGACGGTACGCATTCCGACGCGTTCCATCCGGTCCACGATCGGGATCAGTAGGACGAGTCCCGGATCCTTCAATTTGACCAGACGGCCCAACCGGAACACCACGCCGCGCTCGTACTCGCGCAGCACTCGAACGGATGAACTCAGTAGTGCGGCAATGAGCAGGATGACAACTACAACGACAATTCCGACGGCTTCCATACCGGCTCCATCTCCCATGTGTGTAGACGACGGACAGACACGGTGAGTCCGTCGAGTTGGTTGACGATGACCGCTTCGCCAGGTTGTGGGGCTGGGTCTTCCCAGCCGAAACTGGTACGCGCGCCCCAGAGCGCGCCGTCTGCGTAGATCTGCCCTTCTTCGCCGTCCCAGCTACGAACGAGTCCGCACTGTCCGGCGAGATGTTCCGGGCCGGCCTGTACTTCCTGTCGTCGAGCGGCGATCACCTTGCGCGCCGCGACGACAAGAGTCACGCCGCCGATGAGCAGCAGGGCAACAGCTACCGCGATGGATGTGCCGATCGATGCCCCCGCACCATCGATGATCAACCCGAAGCCACCCGCGGTTGCCACGACACCAGCAGCACCGAAGATGCCGAAGGCGGTGACATGGGCTTCAATCACGAGCAGGGTGAGCCCGACGAGAACGAGTAGAAGGCCTATAGCAGCCATACTGACCACCTCTTCAGTCAGAACCACACATCGCGTGGGGCACGTGACCCCAACAGAGTCGGTACGTAGTTCCTGCTGTCTTCCAGGTTACATCGTCAACGTCTCGAGGCTGCGGGTTGGTTCCAATGCCAGTGGGCGCTCAGCGCCACCAGCCCTGCATGGTGTCGACGAGTTCCCAACGTGCCTGATATCCCACGTGGGTGGCGCCCGGCATGCTGAGAAATCCGTGGGGTGCACCGCGGTAGCAGGTGTAGCGCGTAGGCACCGCTGATGTCTCCAGCAGTTCGGCGTACCGCGCGCCTTCCGGTCGTAACGGGTCCAGCTCGGCGGTCTGAACCAGGGCGGGGGCAAGGTCATGGTGATTGGCGGCGTAGATGGGGGAGATGGCGGGGTCCTTGCCGCTGAGGCCCGAACCGGACAGGTAGAAATCCTCGAAGGCATCCATGTCGGCTCCACTGAGCATCGGTGCGTTGCGGTAGGGGCGTTCCGCGTCGAGATCGGTCGCGGGATAGCTCAGCAGCTGCCCGGACAACTGCATGTCGTTGTCGCGGGCGTACAGCGCGGCCAGGGCAGCGAGGTTTCCGCCCGCGCTGTCCCCTCCGACGATGATTCGGGGGTGGGCACCGACCCAGTGTGCGACACCTCCGCCGGCGATCCAGTCCAGCGCATCCAGACAGTCATGCACTGCTGCGGGGGCTTTGTGCTCTGGTGCCAGACGGTAGTCGGGAACCACAACGATGCACCCCGTCTCAGCGGCGATGAAGCTGGTCAGCGCGTCGTAGTCACGCGGACGGCCAAGGGTCCATCCGCCGCCGTGCAGCCAGAGCAGTACCCGGTCCGAGCTGGCCGGGCTGCGGAGTATCCGCAGCGGGATGGAGCCCCCGCCTCTGGTCGGCATCGCCTGGGTGGAGATCGAGACGTCAGGCGCCACGCGCCCGGTCACCCAGGCTGCCGGGCCTTTGGCCGGCGGTGTCAGCGAACGGCGCTTGTCCAACTCGGTGGCACTCAGCTCAGCCATCGGGGTGCGGTTACGCAGGGCCAGGCCGAGTCCGAGCACCCGGGTGCGTAGCGGCATGCCGGAGGAGGCGGTCCAGCGCGCTGCGAGGCTGGGTTGTTCTTGAGATGCAGCGTCTTGAGATGCAGGGGATGCGGTCATGACGCCAGTGTCCCCCGCGCCTTCGCCTCGCGGTGCCCGTCCCGCGCACTCGGCTCGTTACTGTCGGGTCATGACAGTGCGCAGGGTGATGGGTATCGAGACCGAGTACGGCATCTCTGTACCGGGGGACCCGACCGCCAACCCGATGAACCTCTCCGGGGCAGTGGTCACCGCTTACGCGGGCCGTTACGGAATCCGGCCGAGCCGTTCCAATTGGGACTACGAGGACGAGGCGCCGCTGAGGGATGCCCGCGGCTTCGACAGTTTCCGTGGGGCGGCCGACCCATCCCAACTGACTGACGAACCGGACCCCACTCTGGCCAATGTGGTGCTCACCAACGGGGCCAGGTTGTACGTAGATCACGCGCATCCGGAGTATTCCTCACCTGAGGTGACCAACCCTCGGGCCGCGGTCATCTGGGATCGTGCGGGGGAGCTGGTGATGCGTGAGGCGGTGCGGTTGTTGACCCCGCCGGGGGCCAGTGGGCTGAACCTCTACAAGAACAACACGGACGGCAAGGGCGCGTCCTACGGCACCCACGAGAACTATCTGATGCGCCGTTCCACACCGTTCGCCGACATCGTCAAGCACCTGATCCCGTTTTTTGTTGTCCGGCAGGTGATGATCGGCTCAGGTCGGGTGGGGATCGGTACCGAATCGACACGCCCAGGTTTCCAACTCTCGCAACGTGCCGACTTCTTCGAGGTCGAGGTGGGCCTGGAAACCACGCTCAAGCGGCCGATCATCAACACCCGCGACGAGCCGCACGCGGTCGCCGACCGGTATCGGCGGCTGCACGTCATCCTCGGTGACGCCAACCACTGCGATGTGGCCAACCTGCTCAAATTCGGCACCACGAGCCTCGTGTTGGCGCTGATCGAGGCGGGCGCCGTGACGCGCGATCTGACGCTGGACCAACCGGTCGCCACTCTGCGGGCGATATCTCACGATCCGACCCTGCGCACGAGGGTCAAGCTCGCGGACGGCACGAGTATGACGAGCCTGGAACTGCTGCGGATCTATCAGCAGATGGCTTCGACGTGGCTGGACCGGACCTACGGGAGTGACCTCGACGCGGACACCGTTGAGGTGATGGCGCTGTGGGAGCAGGTACTGACCCGCCTGGAGCGGGACCCGATGAGTTGTGTGCGTCAGCTCGACTGGGTGGCGAAACTCGCCGCCCTGGAGGGCTTCCGCGCCCGTGACTCCCTGCAGTGGTCCGACCCACGGCTGCGGGCGATCGACATCCAGTGGTCCGACGTGCGCGCCGAGAAGGGGTTGTTCCACCGAATGGCTGCTGCCGGGCGTTTCGACACCCTGGTCAGCGAGGACGACGTACGTCGGGCGGTCAACGCGCCGCCGGAGGACACCCGCGCATATTTCAGGGGTCAGTGCATGTCGCGTTTTCCCGAGCAGGTCGTGGCTGCCTCGTGGGACTCGGTCATCTTCGACGTGCCGGGCAATCCGAGTCTGCAACGGGTTCCCATGCTGGAGCCGGAACGCGGCACCAAAGCGCATGTGGGGGACCTGATGGAGCGGTCTGCGTCGGCGCGAGATCTGCTGAGGGGCCTGGCAATCTCCCAGTGATTCAGGACCGGAACAATCCGGGCCCCGGCGACGTGTCAGCGGGGCACATTAGGGTGATTGAAACGGTTCTCCAGCGAAAGCGAGCCCATCATGGCCGGACAGGAACAGAAGAGCCCGCAGCGTCGGGATGCGGACCCGGACGACGGGGCTCCCGAGCCGACCGCGCCTGTTGCCCAGGCGAGCAAGCAGGACCTCGACCAGGACACCGACAGCATGCTCGCTGAGATCGACGGCGTGCTGGAGAGCAACGCTGAGGAGTTCGTCCGCGGTTTTGTGCAGAAGGGTGGCCAGTGACTTCCGGAGATCGTTCCGGACCGGGCTTTCCTGATGCGTTCCTGCGATCCGGCTCGGCCTCGTTCACCGAGTTCGCCGGCGAATACGCGCCACACCTGATTCCAGGACTGCGGGGTCCGGTGGGTCTCTCAGCTGCGGGCGGTTCTCTGGAAGCTCCACACGGCACCACGATTCTGGCTGTTGCCTACACGGGCGGTGTCCTGCTCGCAGGTGACCGTCGCGCCACCATGGGCAATCTGATCGCCAACCACACCATGCAGAAGGTGTTCACCACGGACGAGTACTCCGCAGCGGGTATCGCCGGGACAGCCGGCATCGCTATCGAGCTGGTCCGGCTCTTCCAGGTGGAGTTGGAGCACTACGAGAAGATCGAGGGCACCCTGCTGTCCCTGGAGGGCAAGGCCAATCGGTTGGCGAGCATGATCCGCGGAAATCTCGCGATGGCAATGCAGGGACTGGCAGCCGTTCCGTTGTTCGCCGGATACGACGTGCCCGGCGCGCGGGGTCGAATTTTCTCCTACGACGTGACGGGCGGGTGTTACGAGGAGCGTGACCACCACAGCATCGGGTCCGGCTCGATCTTCGCTCGCGGAGCATTGAAGAAACTGTGGCGTCCGGGTCTCACCCCGGAGGCAGCCGTCCGGGTCGCTGTCGAAGCGTTGTACGACGCCGCTGACGACGACTCGGCGACGGGCGGCCCTGACGTGGGCCGCAAGATCTGGCCGACCGTGGCATTGCTGGACGTCGACGGCGCTCGCTTCGTGGGTCCCGCCCAGGTGGAGGTGGTCGTGACGCAGCTGCTGCACGACCGGAGCGTGGAAGGCGGTCAGGCGCGATGAGCATGCCGTTCTATGTATCACCCGAGCAACTGATGAAGGACCGCGCTGATTTTGCCCGCAAGGGCATCGCGCGTGGTCGTTCGGTCGTCGTCCTGGGGTATGACGGTGGTATCGCGTTCGTGGCCGACAACCCCAGCCGTGCGCTGCACAAGATCTCCGAGATCTACGACCGGATCGCGTTTGCCGCCGTCGGCAAGTACAACGAGTTCGAAAATCTTCGGGTAGCGGGCGTGCGATACGCCGATCTGCGGGGCTACTCCTACGACCGCAGCGACGTCACAGCACGGGGGTTGGCCAATGCGTACGCGCAAACCCTGGGCAGTGTCTTCACTCAGGAATCCAAGCCCTACGAGGTCGAGATCGTGGTGGCCCAGGTCGGCGCATCGACCGAGGACGATCAGATCTACCGGTTGACCTACGACGGTTCGGTGGCGGATCAGCGCGGTTTCGTCGCGATGGGTGGTGCCGCCGAGCGCATCGCGCAGGTGCTGCAGGAACGCTGGCATCAGGATCTCGATCTGAGTTCAGCACTTCAACTGGCAGTGGGTGCACTGACCACCGACGACCGCGATACAGCCGAAGCCGTGGGGCCCGACGCCGCCGAAGAGTCTGCAACGGCCGTCGATCCGGCGTCGCTGGAGGTTGCGGTCCTGGACCGGCACCGCGGGCGACGCACCTTCCGGCGCCTGGTCGGGCCGCTGCTCGAAGCGTTGCTCAGTCCCGATGACGCGACCCGCGATGTGCCGCAGCAGGACGACCCGGGCCCTGGCTCGCACGAGACGCTCACCGGCGAGGGCTGACAGCCGTAGGCGAGGGCCCATCGAACCCCGCAAAAATCGAACCCCGCAAAAATCGGATGCCGTTGTGATCGACCGATGACACAGTGTTGTTGCCGTAACGTGAAGTTCCGGTAACTCATAGCGGGGCAATATACTTCACAGTGCCCACCTTGCAGCCTGGGCCCAGCTGACGTGCGGATGATGGGGAAGCAGCAGATGACCGAGGAACTTCCTCGTCGCGCGCTCGAGCGCGCACCGGCCGTCGGCGCGGCGCGCCCCGCTGCGTCCAGATACGACGCGATGCGCCGTCTGCTGCCTTACCTGCTGCCGTATCGCACCCGGTGGATTGCCATGGTGTGTGTTGCCGTGCTCAGTACGGTGGCAACGATCGTGATTCCGCTGTTGACGAAGGCGGTGATCGACGGACCGATCCGACGCCACGATCAGACCGGATTGTGGCTGTGGGGGAGCGCCGCACTCGGCCTCGGTGCGGCCGAGGTACTGCTGTGGATCGTTCGGCGCTGGCTGGTCGCTCGGTCGACGATGGGTGTCGAGGCTGATATCCGCAAGGACCTCTACGCCAGGATGCAGTTGCTGCCGATGTCTTTTCACAGCAAATGGCAATCGGGCCAGCTGCTGTCCAGGATCATGAACGACCTCGGCTCGGTCCGCCGTTTCCTGTCGTTCGGCGCGCTGTTCCTGCTTCTGAACTCCGTCCAGATCCTGGCCACCACACTCATTCTGCTGGTGCTCTACTGGCCGCTCGGCGTCATCGTGCTCGTTTCGATCCTGCCGATCACGGTGACCGTGCTGCGCAACGAACGCCAGTTCACTCTTCTCTCGCGCCAGGCTCAGGATCAGTCCGGCCGGGTCGCGACGCAGGTCGAGGAATCGGCACTCGGCCTCAGGGCCATCAAGTCGTTCGGCCGGGAGGACTACGTCTTCGAACGCTTCGACACCCAGGCCCGTTCCCTGTATGACATCCAGCTCGGCAAGGTGCGCCTGCAGGCCCAGTTCTGGACCATTCTGGAAGTGATCCCCAACGTCACCTTGATCATCGTGCTCGGTCTCGGCGCAACCGCAGTCGGGCAGGGGCGCATCACGATCGGCACCTTGGTCGCGTTCATCACGATGATGCTCTCCATCGTGTGGCCGATCGCGTCGATGGGATTCTTCCTGTCGATGACGCAGGAGTCGATGACTGCTGCGGACCGGATCGTCGAGGTCTTCGACGTGCCCCGCGAGATCGAAGACGGCGCCGCACCGGTGCCGACGGGTGCGGGCGCGCTGGAGTTGCGCGACGTGGGCTACCGGTTCCCCGACAGCGAAGCCTGGGCGCTTCGGCATCTGGACCTCACGGTGCCGGCCGGTCAGACGCTCGCCATCGTCGGGGCCACCGGGTCGGGCAAGTCCGTGCTGGTCGGCCTGATTTCGCGGTTGTACGACGTCAGCGAGGGTCAGGTGAGTATCGACGGGACCGACGTCAAAGAGTTGCAGTTGCGTGATCTGCGGTCGATGGTCGCGACCGCTTTCGAGGACCCCACACTCTTTTCGATGTCGGTGCGCGAGAACCTCACCCTCGGTCGCGCGGAGGCCACTGATGAGCAGGTCGAGGCGGCACTGCAGGTCGTCCGGGCCGATTTCGTGCGGGAGCTCCCCTACGGTCTGGAAACCAGGATCGGTGAGCAGGGGATGAGTCTGTCCGGAGGGCAACGCCAACGGCTCGCCCTGGCTCGCGCAGTACTGGCCGGCCCGCAGGTCCTCGTACTGGACGACACGCTGTCAGCGTTGGACGTGCACACCGAGGCCCTGGTCGAGGAGGCACTGCGCGAAGTGCTCGTCGGCGTCACCGCGATCGTGGTGGCGCACCGCGCGTCGACGGTGCTGCTCGCAGACCGGGTCGCCCTCATGGAGGACGGCGCGATCACTCATCTGGGCTCACATCGTGAGCTTCTTCGCGACGTTCCGGCCTATCGCTACCTCCTGGCAGCTGACGAGAGCCTCGCCGTCGCACCTGCCGGTGGCGCCCGATGACCGCGGAGGCACCGCCCACACCCGCGTCGGGGCACGCGGACCCGCCCGAACACGGGTGGCGCGGTCGGATGGTCGACCCGGACGAGCAGGTCGACAAGAGCGGCGACTCGATGCGCGCCGAGGCGCGGTCGCTGCTCGTGACGTTGCTGCGTCCCTACCGTCGCGTCCTGCTGCTGCTCGGTGCGGTCGTCGTGCTCGAGAACGTCTCGCGGCTGGCTGTCCCGTGGCTCGTGCAGCGGGGAATCGACCACGGGATTCCGCCGATTGCCGCCCATCGCGGTGCCAGGTCACTGCTGATCGTCGTCGGGCTACTGTGCCTGGCGGTCGTGGTGCAGGCGATCACCCGCTCCTACTTCCTGCGCCGTTCGGGCATTGTCGGGCAGAAGGTGCTGCTGGAGCTTCGACGTCGCGTCTTCCGCCACTTCCAGTCACTCGACATCTCCTTTCACGACCGGTACACCTCCGGTCGAGTGGTCAGCCGCTCCACCAACGACGTCGAAGCGATCCAGGAGCTGCTCGAGGATGGTTTCGACAGCCTGATCACTGCGGGTCTGACCCTGATCGGTACCTCGATTGCGCTCGTGCTCCTGGACCTGCGGCTCGGGCTGATCTGCCTGGTCAGTTTTCCGTTCCTCGTGCTGCTATCGGTGTGGTTTCGTCGACAGTCCTCCAAGACCTACCGCGAGGTCAGGGACAGCGCGGCGATGGTGATCGTCCAGTTCGTCGAGACAATGACCGGTATCAAGGCCGTGCAGGCCTACCGTCGCGAACCACGCAATCAGCAGATCTTCGAAGACCTCGCGGACCGCTACCGCGACATCAACGAGCGCACCTTCAAACTGGTCGCCATCTTCATGCCCGGCGTCAAACTGATCGGCAACATCACCACCGGTGTTGTGCTGTTGTACGGCGGCTGGCGGGTGCTGCAGGGCTCGATGACCATCGGTGTCCTGACGGCCTTCCTGCTGTATCTACGGCTCTTCTTCGAACCCATGCAGGACATCACCCAGTTCTTCAACACCTTTCAATCTGCAGCGTCGGCGTTGGAGAAATTGGCTGTCGTCCTGGCCGAAGAACCTGCTATCGCCGACCCGCCCGAGCCGGCACAGCTCGGACACGCGCACGGCGAGATCGTCTTCGACAACGTCGACTTCGGTTACGTGCAGGGCCGGCCGGTGATCGACAACCTCAACCTGCTCATCCCCGCCGGGCAGACGGTAGCCGTCGTCGGCAGCACCGGGGCCGGCAAGACCACGATCGCCAAGCTGATGGCTCGGTTCTATGACGCGAGCGCCGGCGCCGTGCGTCTGGACGGAGTCGATCTACGCGATATGCAACAGCGGCAGTTGCGCGACCGCGTCGTGATGGTGACGCAGGAGAACTTCATGTTCGAGGGCAGCATTGCCGACAACATCCGATTCGGCGCACCGAGTGCCGGCGAGCAGCAGGTCCGCGCTGCCGCCGAGGCTGTCGGACTGGACCGGTTCGTCGTCACGCTGCCGCAGGGGTACGACACAGACGTGGGCAAGCGTGGCGGGCGGCTTTCAGCGGGGCAGCGGCAGTTGGTCGCTTTCGCGCGCGCCTTCCTCGCCGACCCGGCCGTGCTCATCCTGGACGAGGCGACCTCATCCCTGGACATCCCGAGCGAGCGCCTGGTGCAGCGCGCTCTGGAGCGCGTACTGGATGACCGCACGGCGGTCATCATCGCCCACCGCCTCTCTACCGTCGAGGTCGCTGACCGGGTACTCGTGCTGGAGCACGGGGTGCTCGTGGAGGACGGCAGCCCCGCGGACCTCATCGCTGCAGGCGGTCGGTACGCCGCCCTGCACGACGCCTGGACCCGTTCGCTGGCCTGACCGTTCGCGGGCGCGTCTAAGGTCGAGGCATGCAGCGACGCATCTTCGGCATCGAGAACGAGTACGGCGTGACCTGCACCTCAGCCGGTGCCCGACGATTGTCACCGGATGAGGTCGCGCGTTACCTCTTCCGAAAAGTCGTTTCGTGGGGTAGGTCCTCGAATGTGTTCCTGGGCAACGGTTCCCGCCTCTACCTCGATGTCGGCAGTCATCCGGAGTACGCGACGCCGGAATGCGACGACATTCGCGAAGCAGTGATCCATGACAAGGCGGGGGAGCGCATCCTCGAGGGCCTGGTCGAAGAGGCCCAGGTGCGTCTTGCTGAGGACGGTGTCGACGGACAGATCTACGTCTTCAAGAACAACACCGATTCGGCGGGTAACTCCTACGGCTGTCACGAGAACTTCCTGATCGGACGACAGGGTGAGTTCCAGGCCATCTCCGACGTGCTGATCCCGTTCCTGGTCAGTCGGCAGATCATTGCCGGGGCCGGCAAGATCTCTACCCTCGGCCAGCATCCGACCTACTGCGTGAGTCAGCGTGCCGACCACATCTGGGAGGGGGTCAGCAGCGCGACGACCCGCTCCCGTCCGATCATCAATACCCGTGACGAGCCGCACGCGGACGCGGAGCGCTACCGCCGACTGCATGTGATCGTCGGTGACAGCAACATGAGCGAAACGACCACGATGCTCAAGCTCGGATCGGCGCACCTGGTGCTGCAGATGATCGAGGCCGGGGTGCCGATGCGGGATCTGGGCCTGGAGAACCCGATTCGGGCGATCCGGGAGATCAGTCATGACATGACGGGACGCACCCCGGTGCGTCTGTCCAACGGCAAGGAGATGTCGGCGCTGGCGATGCAGAGCGAGTACTTCCAGCGCGCGTCGAACTTCGCGGACGAGCACGGCATCAGCGACCCGATCACGAAGCAGGTGCTGGATCTGTGGCAGCGGACGCTGACGGCGATCGACACCGACAACCTCGCGCTGGTGGATACCGAGATCGACTGGGTGATCAAACATCGTCTGCTGGACCAGATGTCGGCGAAGCACGGGCTCGCGCTGGATGATCCGCGGATGCTGCAGGTCGATCTGACGTACCACGACATCAACCGTCGTCGTGGTCTGTTCTACCTGCTGCAGCGCCGCGGTCGAGCTGCCCGGGTGTGCACGGACCCCGAGGTCTTCGCCGCGAAGAGCACGCCGCCCCAGACCACGCGCGCCAAGTTGCGCGGCGACTTCATCCAGGCTGCGCAGATCCACCGCCGGGACTTCACGGTGGACTGGGTCCACCTGAAACTCAACGACCAGGCACAACGGACCGTTTTGGTCAAGGACCCGTTCTCGGCCGAGGATCCACGCGTCCAGCGGCTGATAGACGGCATGTGAACCACACGGCCGGCCCACAGACCGTCGGGTTAGGGTGATGCGTCTCCCCATACCCAACCCATGAGGTTTGCTCCGTGCGCCGCTCTGCCGTTCGACTGCTCAGCATCACTGCCGCTCCGCTGGTTCTACTCACGGCTTGCGGTAGCAACTCCAAGGACACCGGAGCTACCACGCTGGGTGACATCAAGGTGAATTCCAGCAAACCCACCGCCCCGACGATGACCATCCCGAAGGGTGGTCTGAAAGCCGGCTCCCAGACGGCCACCCAGGTCATCACCCCGGGCAGCGGACCGGTGGTCGGCAGCAAGCAGATCGCCTATGTCGACTATCTGGCGTACAACGGCACGACCGGGAAGAAGCTGGTGAGCACGTTCGGTCAGCGATTCGTGCCGATTCCGTTGTCAGACGCCGGACAGCTTCCCGGCCTGGTGAAGGCATTGTCCGGCAAGAAGGTCGGCACCACCGAGAAGGTGGCGATTCCGCCGGCACAGGGGTTCGGCTCCGCCGGAAACAACTCGATCGGCGTGGGGCCGACCGACACGTTGGTCTTCTACCTCAAGATCGACTCGGTCGCGGATGCCATCACCCAACCCAGCGGTACCCAGGTAGCTGCGCCCGTCGGTCTGAAAGTCGTGGTCCCTGCCGGCATCAACAAAGAAGCCAAGGTCACCATCCCGGCAGGTGCAGCGCCGAAGAGTCTGATCTCGCAGAACCTGATCACCGGCCCCGGCCTGAAGACGGTGACCGGCGACGCGATCCTCGCCAGCTATACCGGGGTCAACTGGAGAACCAAGAAGGTCTTCGACTCAAGCTCCAAAAACGCGCCGGTGCCGTTCCAGCTGTCACCAACAGGTGCCATCTCCGGATTCGTGAAGGGGTTGACCGGCAAGACAGTCGGGAGTCGGGTCGTCCTGGTCATCCCGCCGGCCGACGGTTACCAGAGTGCCGGCCAGCCGAGCGCCGGCATCAAGGGAACCGACACGTTGGTCTTCGTCGTTGACATCCTGGCGATCGTGCCGCCGCCGCCCGCGCAACAGCAGCAGTAACAGATTTCCGAATCAACCCGACTGACGAAAGGGCGACATGCCGTTCGACTCCACCACAACCAAACCCGAGGTCGACTTCCCCGGAGACACTCCGCCGGCTGATCTGCTGATCGAGGACATCACCGAGGGTGACGGCGCCGAGGTGGCCGCTGGGGACACCATCGAGGCCCACTACGTAGGTGTCGCCTGGTCCACCGGCGAAGAGTTCGACTCCTCCTGGAACCGAGGTGAACCGTTGCGCTTCCAGATCGGTGTCGGTCAGGTCATCACCGGCTGGGACGAGGGAATCGTCGGGATGCTCGCCGGCGGACGTCGCAAACTCACCATCCCCCCGCACATGGGGTACGGCGCGAATGGCGCCGGCAGTGCCATCGGACCGAACGAGACGCTCATCTTCGTGGTCGACCTCGTCAGCAGCAACCGCCCCGGTGCCGGCGCAGCTTTCGGAATCGGCTGATCACAGGGCATTTAATCCACTGGTGTTCATCCTGCGTCGACTGAGGTCAGCGCAGGGTGAGTACCAGTGGTGCCAGGACCAGTGCGATCGCCGCCACGAGTCCGATCCAGGCGAGCACTCTGTGCAGCTTCTTGTCGGCGCGTAGATTGCTGGCCAACTGCAACTCCGGCGCGACCCAGGCAGACAGTCCCATCCGCTGGGCGTCCTGCGGCAGGGGTGCAGCACGCCAACTGGGGGTCGAAGAGCTTCCAGGAGTCCACCCGGAGCCGAGTTCGTCGGGTTCGTCCGGTGTCGGAAACGTCGCGGGCATACCTGCAGCCTGACACAGCGAACATATGTGCGTACTTCCTGCGTCGGTTGGGATAGCGTTACCGCACATGAGCTCCACGTCACCAGCGGCCAAGACAGAGCGGCTGTTGAACCTCGTGATCTGTCTGCTCTACACCCGCCAGCCCCTGTCCAAGGCCCGTATCCGCGATGCGGTTCCGCAGTACGGCGACACTGCCTCACTCGAGGCGTTCGACCGGATGTTCGAGCGCGACAAGGATGAACTGCGCGATCTCGGCATCCCGTTGCGCACCGAGCCCCTCGATGCCTATTTCGATGATGAACCCGGGTACCGCATCGATCGGCGTGAGTACGCACTGGCGGACATCGTGTTCGAGGCCGATGAGCTCGCGGTGCTGGGCCTGGCCAGCCGCACCTGGCAGCAGGCGAGCCTGGCCGGCGCCGCGTCCACGGCCATGCGCAAGCTGCAGGCAGCAGATGTCGAGCGCGACACCAGCTCGGTCCTCGGGCTCGAGCCACGGGTGCGGACGAAGGAGCCGGCGTTCACACCGGTCAAAGACGCTGTCCTGGTCTGCTGCGCGATTGCGTTCGACTACCGCAAGGCAGACGGGCAGCTGGCTCCGCGCCGACTGGAACCGTGGGCAGTCACCAACTGGCACGGTCGCTGGTATGTGACGGGATTCGATCTGGACCGCGACGCTCCCAGGGTTTTTCGGTTGGGCCGCGTCGAGGGCGCCGTGCAGCGGGTGGGTCGCCCCGGTGCCTATCAGGTGCCCGAGGATCACGATCCGCTGTCGATGATCGCCGGGGTCGTGGTTGAACGGGCTCCGCAGACGGCGACGCTGCGGTTGCGTACTGGAGCGGGCAACACGTTGCGCCGTCGCGCGCGTGCAGAGACGCGTGCAGAGAACGGGGGCAGTACCGTCAGTGCGATCAGCGAGGGCCCGGGTGACTGGTCGCAGATGGATCTGGAGTTCACCGATGCCGAGATCTTCGCGCAGGAGATCGCCGGTTTCGGTCCGGCGGTGCGGGTCGTGCATCCGCCGGAACTGATCGAGGCCGTGGTGCGACGGCTGGCGGCGGCCCGGTCCGCGCAGCGCCGCGTCGCCGATCACCCTGCGGGCGAGGGGACCCTCTGATGGCAGCCCCGGAGAGCGCGACAGCCCGCTTGTCGCGGCTGTTGACGATGGTGCCGTGGCTGGTGAATCGGCAGGGTATCGATATTGACGAAGCGGCCTCACAGCTCGGGGTACCCAGGGCTCAGATAGAGGCCGACCTCGCACTGCTCTTCGTGTGCGGCACGCCCGGCCACCTTCCCGATGACCTGATCGAGGCGGAGTGGGAAGGTGGGCACGTCTACCTGCGTAACGTCGACACCATCGCACGCCCGCTGCGCCTGGGGATGGACGAGGCGATGGCGTTGATCGTCGGTTTGCGCACTCTGGCCGCTGTTCCCGGGCTTGGCGAACGGGATGCAGTCGACCGCGCGCTGGCCAAACTCACCGAGGCGACCGGTGACAATGCCCGGGCAAGCAGTCGGGTCCGGGTCACACTCGACAGTTCGACCACTGATCAGACGCTGGAGTCGGCCCGCGTCGCGTTGCGGAACCGGCGCAGGGTTCACCTGAAGTATCTGGTGGCCGCTCGTGACGAGGCGACCGAGCGGGATGTTGATCCGATGCGGGTGGTGAACCTGACCGGTCACTGGTATCTGGAGGGCTGGTGTCACCGCGCGCTGGATGTGCGACTCTTCCGGCTTGACCGGGTGGAGTCGATCGAGGTCCTGCAGGAGGCGGGCATCGCGCCGCAGGACGCGCGGTCCAGGGATCTTGATGCGGATATCTTCACCCCGAGCCCGCAGGACCTGCAGATCACGCTTGGGCTGAGCCCGGCGGCCGGCTGGGTGGCGGAGTACTACCCGGTGCAGGATGCGGTCACGCGACCCGATGGCGGCATGACCGTCACGCTGCGTACGGCGGACAGCGCCTGGGTGCGCAACCTGGTGTGGCGCCTTTCTGGATCTGCCTGGGTCATCGAGCCCGCGGCGCTTCGCCACGAGATCGAGGCCGGAGCTGCGGAGGCGCTGGCCGCCTACGGTCAACCGTGACACGCCACGCGTATTCCGTGATCGGGGAAGGGCCCACTCGGGGCGCGTAGACTCTGCGTCGAAGTACCACACCGACAACGCGTAAGGATTTACCCGATGTTTCGGAACTTGTTCGACGGTTGGCACATCGTCATCATCGTTATCGCCATTTTCTTGTTGTTCGGCTGGAAAAAAATGCCGGATATGGCACGTAGCTTCGGCCGTTCTGCTCGGATTTTGAAGTCCGAGGTCGACGGTATGAAAGAAGACGGCAAGTCCCAGGCGTCCGGCCAGACGGTCAAGGGTCAGACAGCAGCTCAGCCGCCGGTCACCCCGCAGGCTCCGGTCACCCCGCAGGCTCCGGTGACCCCGCAGGCTCCGGTGACCCCGCAGGCTCCGGTGACCCCGCAGGCTCCGGTTCCGCCCGTCGCGGGAACCACCCCCGCCGGCGCAACACCCGTCAGCGAAGCGCCGCAGGCTGACGCCGCGAACCACAACACCTCAGC
>JALYUK010000323.1 GCA_030853805.1 Actinomycetota bacterium
CCCCGCCCAGGACACCGCAGCCCAGCTATGGGACCACGTGATCGGACTGGCTAGTTTCCCCGGGTTCGCCGAGCTCAAACGCAGCCTGCGCGAACAGCCCCAACTGGCAGCACTCGGAGTGGACACCGACACGGTCGGCCGGTCCGAGGACTGGCACGGCGGCAGCCGGCGGCACAAGAAATGACCCACTCTGAGACGGAGCCCACCATCAGCGGCACGAACATACGCACCCACCAAGAGTCCATCACCGTCCAGGCGTCGGCCGAGGACCTCTACGACCTGGTCTGTGACATCACCCGCACCGGACAGTGGAGCCCGGTCTGTACTTCCTGCTGGTGGGAGGACCCGGCCCAGGCCGGCCACGTCGGGGCCTGGTTCACCGGGAACAACGAACTCCCGGCCCGCACCTGGCAAACCCGGTCCCAAGTCGTGGCAGCCGAGCGTGGACGCGAGTTCGCCTGGATCGTGGGCGGCAACCTCGCCCGCTGGGGATTCACCCTCACCCCCGCACAGACCGGAACCACCCTGACCGAGTCCTGGGAATTCCTGCCCGACGGGATCACTATGTTCCAAGAAAAATTCGGCGACAAAGCGCTCCTTCAGATCGCCGATCGCACCCAACAAGCCCTCGACGGCATCCCCACAACCCTTCAGGCCATCAAACGAATCGCCGAAGCCACCCCGCCGAGTACCTCGTAAATTCAGCGGCCTCCAACGCGCCCGGTAAAAGAACGTTCACCGGCCGGAGTGCGGCTTTCAGGGCAGACACGCGCGACCCTGCGAACGTCCGGGTAAACGCCGGGTGCTGCGGTGTTGGCGGTGTCTGCGTTGTTGATGCTGTGACTGCGTAGCGCTATCGAGCCTGACGAGGGTCTGGAGGATGGGACTGCGCGGGACTACTGCGAGTTGGCCTGGACTACTTGCTGGCGGTAGCTCTCGATGATGGTGTTGAATTCCTCGCGCTCACGTTCGGGCACGCCCAGGAACATCAGGGTGGCCGAGATCTCCATCGCTACCGCGTCAAAACCGGGAGTGTCGATGGACAGACCGTTATGGGCTGTGACCATGTCGCGTCCTAGGTAACACTTCGGTCCGCCGGCAGCCTCGATTGACCAGGCGGTGACCAGGAATTTGTAACCGGGTGCGTTGGCAGACTCACCGTGGTGGGCATGTACTCCGGCGTTGGCGTTGACCAGGACGTTGGCGAAGAGGCGGTCAACGAGCACGTCGACCGCCCCGGCGATGGCGTAGGCGCCACCGAGGCGCTCGTACAGCGAGGCATCGGCCGGGACGTGCTTTGGCGCTTCGGCGATGTCGCCGACCTCGGCGTCGGGTTCGATGATCTGTGTCATGGACTGTTCCCTTTCGGTGGTGGGTGTCTCCCAAGCGGTGCGCGGGGAGGATCAGGTCGCAGAGCTCAGCTGATCTGCCAAGACGCGCAGGTGGCGACGTAGGTTGGCGAGCTGATCCGCAGAGAGCCCGGTGGCGCTGGCAACCTGATGCTGGGCGGCGGCAGCCGGTCCCTGCAGGTCGCGCCCGCGCGTGGTCGCGGTAATCACCACCTCGCGGCGGTCGGTGCCATGAGACCTGTGCACAAGGCCGGCGGTCTCAAGACGGCCCACCAGGGGTGTCACGGCGTGCGAGTCCAGCTGCAGGCGACGAGCGATCCGCCCGACCGTCGTGGAGTCTTCTTCCCAGATGGTGAGCATCACCAAGTACTGCGGGTAGGTCAGGCCGATCTCTTCGAGTAGGGGACGGTAGCGACGGGTGATCGCGTGGGTCGCGGCGTAGAGCGCGAAGCAGAGCTGATCATCAAGACACACATTGTCGGCAACCACCGTTTGTGCCATCACTGCTCCTACCGATGTGAGAAGGATCACATCGCCTCAAATACATCACGCGTGACGTACTCCGTCAAGGGGTAGCCGGCGTGGACAACAAATGGGCGCCCAGTCCAGGGGCGGTGCCAGCAGCCAGGTGAGGCGACCCAGGAGTTTCGAGAGCTGGTCGCAGAGGCAAGCCCCCGGGCCCGGTTCACCCGGTCCTCCTGCTGCCGCCGCTACGACGTCACTCACAGGCTCGGGCACAACGACATGGACTACCTCAGGTACCCCCCTCACCGACAGTGGTGGGGTCCAACCGGGCCCCGGCCATCACGGGCGGCGTTGCCCCTACAGCCTCTGCCGTGCTGGGGCTTCGCGCGTACGCGCCGCGGCTGCCTAACGCGTCATACAAGGCGTTCCGCGACACCCCCAGATCACGAGCGATCTGCGCCTTCGGGATCTTCAGCGCGACCGATGCCCGCGCCGTCGCGATCATCTGCGGGGTCATCACCGGCAGCCGGCCCTTGTACGTTTTCTTCCCCCGGGCGATCGCGATCCCCTGACGTTGACGCTCCCGGATCAACGACCTCTCCAATTGGGCAACCGCACCCAGCATGTGCAACTGGAACATCGCATACGGGTTCGCCGTGTCCCTGGTGAACGTCAGCCCCTCCCCCACGAACTCCACGCTGACGCCCTTATCGGTGCACTGGCCCACCAACTGCGCCAGATCGATCACCGAACGGGCCAACCGGTCCATCGACGCGACCCGCACCGTGTCACCCTCGCGCACATAGTCCAGCAGCTCCCCCAACGCGGGCCGATCCTCACGACTTTTTCCGCTGAGGTAATCAGTGAACGTGCGATCTACCTTGCCGACCACCTCCACCTGGCGGTCGGGGTGCTGATCCACCGAGGACACCCGCACATACGCCACGGTCTGAAATCTCATATCCTGGACATTACCAACAG
>JALYUK010000327.1 GCA_030853805.1 Actinomycetota bacterium
GCGGTCTCCGCGGCCCACCGCACCGCACACTTCGAGGACGGCGAACCGTCCACTCCCACCACAATGGGGTTACTGACGCAGGCTGCCATCGGCATCACCACCTCCTTCTTTGCTCACGCCAGTATCACTGACGGTCATTCGCGCCGGATAGGGCTGAACGTCCCGATAGTTGCCGCGGGCCCCCGGTCGTCGGCACCCTCTTGATGAGGTTTTGGTTCTCAGTCGGTCCATCAGACGCGGCGTGGCGCGATTCGGGGCTGTAGTTGGGTGCCGGCCTGTCGCTGCGGGGCGACGGCGGCCAGCAGCACCGCTCGCTCGGCGCGCGCGATGGAGTGCCGGACCGGTCCGAGCACGTCGGGGTTGACCGACATCGAGGTGATGCCGAGGCGCACGAGGTGTTCGGCGAACTCCGGCCGGTTGGAGGGGGCCTGCCCGCAGAGCGAGGAGGTTATTCCGGCGTCTTGACACGCGTGCACGATGCGGGCAATCGCGTCGAGGACCGCCGGGTCGGACTCGTCGAACAGTTCGGCGCACACCGTCGAGTCGCGGTCGACGCCCAGCATCAATTGGGTGAGGTCGTTGCTGCCGATGGACACCCCGGAGATGCCCATGCGGGCATACGTGGGGATCCAGTAGGCCACGGAGGGCACCTCGGCCATGACCCACACCGGTAGCGCCGACGCAGTGGGATGTGCGGCGACGATCTCGAGGCAGCGTTCCAACTCCCACGCGGTGCGGACAAACGGAATCATCAGGCGCAGGTTGGGTGTCTGCGCGGCCACGGCGCCGAGGACGTCGAGCTCGAGCCGGAACAGGTCAGGCTGGTCGACGTAGCGGAAGCAGCCGCGGTAGCCGAGCATCGGATTGTCCTCGTGTGCCTCGAACTGGTCGCCGCCTTCGAGTCCGCGGAACTCGTTGGAGCGGAAATCGATGCTGCGGTAGACGACCGGGCGGGGCATGAACGCGCGGGTGATCCGCAGCAGCGAGGAGGTCATCGCGTCGATGAAGGTCTGCTGCTCGCCGCGCTGCATCAGCAGTCGAGGGTGGACACCCTTGAGTGCGTCGGCGACCATGAATTCGGCGCGCAGCAACCCCACCCCGTCAACGTCGAGTGCCGCCACCTCCTCGGCGTGCTCGGCGACGGCGAGGTTCACATACAGGCGGGTGGCCAGCGGCTCGCTGGACTGGGTGACCGCCGCGGTGGTGGGGGCGGGCGCCGTAGGTTCCGACACAGCACCCTCGTACACGACACCGGCGCGCCCGTCGACGGTCACAGTTTCACCATCGCGCAGCGACGTCGTGGCCGTGCGCGTACCGACGACGCAGGGGACTCCGAGCTCGCGGGCCACGATCGCAGCGTGGCAGGTGACTCCGCCGCCGTCGGTGATCAGCGCCGAAGCGCGCCGCATCGCCGGTACCCAGTCCGGGCTCGTCATGGCCGCGACGAGCACTTCGCCGGTTTGCAACTGAGCCCCGTCCTCGGGGGCGAGCAGCACCCGCACCTGTCCTGACGCGCGACCGGTGGACGCGGCCAACCCCCGCACCAGAACCTTGCCGGTCGAAGCTTCGGCGTCGTGGGAATGCAGAGTGGTGATCGGGCGCGACTGCACCAACCAGGTTTTCCCGCCCGCACGGGCCCACTCGATATCCTGCGGAGCGCCGTAGTGCTGCTCAACGGCAAGACCGAGCCTGGCGATCTCCAGTATTTCCTCGTCGGCGAGCACACGCTTGGCGCCCTGTTCCGGCGTCAGCGTGATCTCCTCGTCCGCGCCGTCCGCACCCCGCACGATCTTCACCGACTGATGTCCGACACGGACGCTGGCCACTCGCAGCGGCTCCTTCGGCACGAGGTAGGTGTCCGGCTCCACCATCCCGCTCACGATGACCTCGCCCAGTCCGAACACTGCCTCGATGACAATGCGGCCGGTGTCCTGATTCGACGGATCGGCGGTGAACATGATTCCCGAACGCTCCGACGGGATCATCTGCTGCACAACTACTGCGAGCGTGGGCTCGTCGTCGAGCCTCGTCGCTGCACGGTAGGACATCACCCGCTTGCCGTAGATGGAGGCCCAGCACTCAACAACGCGGGCCAGCAGCTCGTCGTCACCGCACACGTTGGTGAAAGTTGCGTTCATGCCGGCGAAGGAAGAGTCGCCGGCGTCCTCGCTCGTTCCTGACGAGCGCACCGCCACCCGGATCTCATCCCCGAGACGATGGTAGGCGTCGGTAATTGTGCGGGCGATTTCGGTGGGGACCTTCGTGGATCGGATCAGATTGCCCGCCACCTCCGATGCGGCCGTGAGTGCGGCGTCGTCCTCGGCGTCGAGCCCCAGGATCGATGCCTGCAGCTTCTCCCTGACACCACAGGCATCGATCGCCGCCAGGTACGCCTCGCTGGTCACCACGAATCCCGGTGGAACCGGCAGCGCGGCCGTGGTCAGCTCGCCCAAATTCGCTCCTTTACCGCCGGCGACATCGGCGTCGCCGACCCGCAAGTCTGCAAACCACACGACAGCACGCATAACGAGCCTCCTCGATCAGGTCGATGTATGACCCACTGTGACCGCTCCCGTGGACGCTCACCAGGGCCAAACGTCATCAACTGCCCGACCGTCCACTTCCCGCGGTTGACGCTCGCTCGCGCGCTCGGTCAGGGCCTTTTGGCCCTGTTTAGCGGGGAATAGCCAGGTGATGATCGGGCGGTGGGGGAGAACGGAATCACGGAGGCGATCCAATGTCGGGCATCGTGACCTTGACGATGAATCCAGCCCTCGATATCACGACGAGCACGACGATGGTCACACCGACCGACAAGTTGCGCTGTGGCCCCCCGCGCTATGACCCTGGTGGGGGCGGGATCAACGTGGCCAGGGTGATTCGAGTGCTGGGAGGGTCCCCAATTGCCCTCTTTCCGGCCGGCGGTCCATCGGGACGACTGCTCGAGACTTTGGTGGCTGCGGAGGGTGTCTCGGTTCGGCGCATCGAGATCGACGGTTCAACGCGCGAGAGCTTCACCGTGAACGAGGGACGGACCGGCCAGCAGTACCGGTTTGTCCTGCCCGGGCCGGAACTGACGGCGGCCGAGCAAGAAAACTGCTTGAGTATCTTTGCCGAGGTTGCGCGCGGAGCCGAGTACGTCGTCGCGAGCGGCAGCCTTCCGCCGGGCGTATCGCCCGACTTCTATCAGCGCGTCGCAGGGATCGTGCGCGGACTGGGGGCCCGCTTGATTCTGGACACCTCTGGCGAGGCATTGCGACAGATGCGATCCGACGTCTACCTTCTCAAGCCCAGCATCCGTGAGCTGCGTAATTGTGTCGGCCGAGAGCTCCTCAGTGCAGACGATCAGCTGGCTGCCGCGCGTGAGTTGATCTCTGCGGGGGTCAGCGAAGTGGTCGTGCTCTCGCTGGGGGAGCAGGGCGCATTGGCGGTGACGGCGCAGGGGCACGAGCGGCTGCATTCAATCGACGTTCCGGCGGGCAGTGGTGTCGGCGCCGGGGACAGCATGCTGGCCGCGATCACGGTGGGCTTGAGTCGCGGCTGGGTGTTGGGTGACGCTGTGCGGCTGGGCATCGCGGCAGGCGCCGCGATGCTCTTGACGCCAGGAACACAACCGTGCCTTCGCCGGGACGTGGAGCGCCTCTACGCCGGACTCGCCGGCGGGCGTGCTCATCGAACTCGGCGACTGCATGACGAAGAGGGACAACTGGGTGCGCCGACCCGGTAAAGGGTTTCGCGGAATCGTGCGCGGGCATGCCCTACGGGCCTGCTGTTATGAGG
>JALYUK010000348.1 GCA_030853805.1 Actinomycetota bacterium
CAAACCAAGCAGAGGCCAGTGCCCGGACACCGGAACCCGCGAATCGGTGGCCGAGCCGTTACCCGACGAACTCGCCCGATCAACCCGACGAATACGACCAGTCTTGATACGCAGGGTGTCCACTAGACCAGTCATTATTGCAACAGATGCATCATCGAGACGGGCCATCCGACGCATCCACTCCACCACGTCAGCACGCCGCTGACCAGCAGAAACGACCCCCTCGAAACGGGTTGCAGGCGGGCGACGGCCCTATTCGCCTGACACGACCCGGTGCGCCGCGACATGTTCACGAAAGCCGCTGACCAGCAGGTTCATGACCGATCATGCATCAGATGAACGATTCACTCACCTGGCGGGCTCGATCAGCCCGACCTGGACGCTCGGCTGGCCGAACGACTTCTCAGCGCGTTACTCGACGCTCCCTACGGTGCCGTTGCCAGCATGGTCGCTAACACCACGACATCGGTCGACCGGACGGATCGCTCGCCCACCGAATACAGCAGCTTCGAATATTGACGGTCCCCAGTCACAGGCTGCGTATGGCATCAGATGCATCACCTCCGTGCCATCGGTCGCCCGTCCGTTGTCCTCGCCTTGCAGTGCCTGTGACCTGCAACGACGCCTCCCTTTCCGCGGCGCCGGCCAGGTTTTCGGCACGTCATACGCAGCTGAAGACGGGTGATGCCGTTGACCTGGACACCTGGCCTGACCTGCACCGATTCCAAGGAGATGCATCTGATGAATCGTTGATTCACCTGGGGGTACTGATCTTCAAGCAAACCTGGGATGGCCCGTGGACGAGGCCGACCGACCATCTTGCGGCTGCAGTCCCACTTCTGCGAGCTGCGAGCTGCGAGCTGCGAGCTGCGAGGGATCGTCATCGGCGTGCTCGACGACGGCACGACCACGCTTCCATACCCCGGATACGACGAGTCCTAATATGCAGAGCTGCCAGTAAGTCACGGCTCGTCCGATGATCCATGTATCGACCGGTTCCCCGGAAACCATCAGATAACGCTGCTTGACTCTTTTCCAAAGGTTTACTTATGGTTGCTACGTGGCTGCCCAGCTCTCAGTGCGTGGCTAACCCGTCAGGGAACGCGCAAGGAACGCAAAGGCCCTTGTGTGCACGGCAGTCTCGAGCACCTCGGTAGAAGGTCACGGCCCTGAGCCTGTTTGTTCCCCACAACCCGTTCTAGGCAACTCACGAACCACCGATCCATAGGAGACCTACCCATGAGCCGCACCGATGAGCTGCTGAACAACGCGCGCGACTACGCCAAGTCCTTCGATAAGGGTGATCTACCGATGCCTCCCGGCCTGGGGGTCGCGGTCGTTGCCTGTATGGACGCCCGGATCAACGTCTACGGCTTGCTCGGGCTATCCGAGGGCGACGCCCACGTCATCCGCAACGCTGGCGGCATCATCAGCGACGACACCATCCGGTCCCTCGCGATCAGCCAGCGACTGCTAGGCACCACCGAAATCATCCTGATCCACCATGCCGACTGCGGCATGCGGACCTTCACCGACGCGCCTTTCAAGGCCCAGATCGAAACCGATACCGGCATCCGCCCCACCTGGAGCCCTGAGGCTTTCGCCGACTCCCCCGCCGACGTCACCCAATCCATCAACCGCGTCAAAGCCAGCCCATTCCTGGCCCACACCGACCACGTGCGCGGCTTCGTCTACGACGACCACACCGGCACCCTCACCGAAATCTGAACCCGCAATGGGACCCAGGCCCGCGATCCAATCCCGTTCACCGATCCCCATCTGAACCGGCCGCGACCTGGCTGGTCTGGGGTGTTGCTACTCGTGTGTAGACGACTTCTGAGGTCGCTGCAGTTTGCTCAGAGCAGTGACTACCCGGCCCGGGGCGCCGCCTGAGTCTTGTTCCACGAGACGTCGATGGGCGCGGTACCTGGCGGGTACCGCGCCCATCGAGGTCGCGTTCCGACCCGTGTGGTTGCACTGGCAGTGTTTGCCGGGGGTCGGGCCTGCGGCCGGGTGTGTGTCAGTGCCGGGTTGAGGCGCGGAAACCGAGCAGGAATGGGACCAGGATCAGTCCGAACGCGATGGGGTGGATCCACAGTTCGAAGATCTGGTTGGGGCCTTTGGGGTTGACGAACCACGGGAAGAAGATCCGGCCGATGATTTGGAAGTTCACGATGTATAGGACCAGTCCGTAGACCAGGCCGGCTGCTAACAGCAGCAGCGGCCGGGTGCTCAGGCCCAGCATCGTGACGATCAAAGCGAAGACGATCCCGAAGAGCAGCGACAAGCCAAGGTGCAGCACGAGTCCGGTGATCACGTCGGGTTGAGACATGACCGGCATGGCGCTGGCGTGGAAGATGGTCGAGATCGCCAAGAACGGCGCCACTGAGGGTTTGCCGTGCGCGGTGGAGAACCACATGTTGGCCAGCGCAAATAGCAACCCTCCGGCGAGGCCGGCTGCTGCGCCGCGGGTCAGTACAGCACCGACGTCTGCTGGCATGCGCTGCATCATGGTGTCGGTGTGCTGGTTACTTTCGGATGGGACGCTGCTCATGAGCAATTCCTTCTCTTGGGTGCGGTTGTCCTGATACCGCAACCCGCCGGGCCCGGGTGATCCTTCCCGAACGCGGCGGACGACTGTGCACCACGCCAACGATTCCCCAACGATTCCCTAACGATTCCGCGACGACGACGTCCACAATGTTGGCCGTGCAAAGGCGGTGCCGGTCACCCACCCCACCCAATGACGAGGGTCTTCCCGGGGGTCCGGGAAGGGTCGTGGGTGGTCGAGGGGTTTCTTGGTTGTGACGATGGAACAGAAAGCACCGCAGGTGGTCGCCGACGTGTATTGGCGGCCTGGATGCCCGTACTGCTCGGCGTTGCGCCGTGATCTGTCGCGGCGCGGTGTGCCGACTCGCTGGCACGACATCTGGCAGGACACCGACGCCCGTGATTTCGTCCGCTCGGCCAATCACGGCATCGAGACAGTACCGACGGTGGCTGTCGGGGAGGTGACGTTGACCAATCCGCGCGGTGCGCAGGTAGCAGCGCTCGTCGGTGGCGACGGCCCGGGTACCACCCTCGGGCAGGTATCCGACCGGCGTGGGTGGTGGATGCTGTCCTGGCTGCCGACGATCGTTTTCGTCATCGCGAGCTTGGCCGCCGACGTCACCGGGCACACGAATCTGAGCTGGCTGCTCGACGTTCCGGCGGTCGCGTCGTGGTGGCTGACCCGCCCGATGCGCCGGCAACGCGTGGGCGAGAGGCAGGATCGGACCCTATGAGTGTTTTGTCGATGTGGCGGCGTATCGAGCTGGTCACCCGCCCGGAGAACCCGGAGTTTGCTGCGGCCATGAAAAGGCGGTGGGCGCAGTTGCCGCAGGGGGTTCGCACGCCCGGGCAGTTGTTGGGCCGTCACGCCGTGGGGTGTGAGGGCACCCATGGCGTGTTCCCCAAGTGCAACCTGAAGTGCACTCCTTGTTACCACTCTCGCGATGCCAACCAGGTGCGGGTGGACGGTGGGCACACCGTTGATCAGGTGCGCAAGCAGATGCGGCTGTTGAGAGACCAGCGTGGGCCCGTCGCGCATGCTCAGCTGATCGGTGGGGAAGTGAGTCTGCTGAGCCCGGATGATCATGCGGCGACGCTGGAGGTGATGCGGGCCGCGGGCCGGGAGCCGATGAGTTTCACCCA
>JALYUK010000354.1 GCA_030853805.1 Actinomycetota bacterium
ATACAGGCGCATGGAACCCCGGTGGGTCGACTTGGCGTTCTCGGTGCCGCAGTTGCACACCACCCGCGCCCGGCAACTGCTGGGATGGGCACCGACCGTGGACTCCCGAGCCCATGCCGACTGTCGAGTAACCCTCATTATCTAGAGCTACTCGAGGGGTGTCTGCCACGTGCACCACGAACCTGCGGCGACCTTCGAGATGCCTTGTGGATGTGGTTATCTGCCGCCGTCCATCATGCAGATCTCGGAGGTTCGATGCTTGTTCGACGAATAGTGTTGCCCGCCTCGGCGCTTGAGTCGTGGACGGTGCTGGGCGACGACGCCGCGCCGGTGGAGCCGGTCGAGCGATACCTGGCCTACCTGAGCGACATCGAGAGGTCGCCGAACACGGTGAAGGCGTACACCCACGACCTGAAGGACTGGTTCTCCTTCCTCGGCATCCGCGGGCTGGATTGGCGCGAGGTACGGCTCGAGGATGTCGGCGAGTTCGTCGCCTGGCTGCGGCTGCCGCCGCTCGCGCGATCCGGCGCGGTCGCGGTGCTGCCTTCGGTCGATCATCATTGCGGCGAGGCGACCGTGAACCGGAAATTGTCCGCGGTCAGCGCCTTCTATCAACACGCTGCCCGCCATGGCGTCGACCTCGGTGACTTGTTGAATACCTGGCAACCGGCCGGCCGTCGCGGCACCGCATGGAAACCATTCCTGCATCACGTGAGCAAGGGACAGCCGCAGGCCCGCCGGGCGATCCGGCTGCGGGCCCCGCGCAAGCACCCGCGGATCCTGACCGTCGCCGAGGTCCAGACGATTCTCGACGCGTGTACTCGGCTGCGGGACCGATTGTTGTTCGCGGTGCTCTATGACACCGGGATGAGGATCGGTGAGGCTCTCGGGCTACGACACGAAGACATGGCCGCCGCCGAGCGCGAGATCACGGTGTGTCCGCGGCTCAACGACAACGGCGCCCGCACCAAGTCGCAGACCGCGCGCACCATCCCGGTCAGTCCGCAGCTGATCCGGCTCTATGCCGACTACCTGCACGAGGAGGTCCGGGACCTCGACAGTGACTACGTGTTCGTCAACCTCTGGGGTCGACCGCACGGTCATCCGCTGTCCTACCCGGCGGTCTATGACCTGGTGAAACGGCTGCGGCGACGAACCGGCATCGACTTCGACCCGCACTGGTGGCGGCACACGGTGGCGACCAGGCTGCTGCGGGACGGGGTCCCGGTCGAGACCGTCTCGAAGTTGCTCGGCCACGTCGACATCACCACAACGCTCGACGTCTACGGGCATCTGACAGTCGAAGATGCCCGTCGGGCACTGGAGGCGGCGGGCTGGTTGCGCGGGGCGGAGGTACGACTGTGACCGGGTTGCTTCCCCTGCCGGACCGCGTGCCCACCGAACATGACGATGCACAGGAACCGGGCCCGGGTCAGCGCAAGCGGCAGCCACACGCGAAGCGACGCGCCGAGGCGCGGGTCCACCAGCACGGTTGGGACGCGGAATACGACCGGGACGTCTGGCGACTGCGAGCCCTGGGCATCAAGTCCCCGGTCGCCCACGTCCTCTTCGACCTCATCACACAGCCGTGGCTGAAAGGGTTGGCCAAGCGGTGGGCACGATGGCGGCTGACCACCGGTCTGGGGGCCGTGTCGGTGGCCTCAGGCACGAGAGCGATCTCGTACTTCGGCCAGTTCCTGGCCTCGCCGACGGTCCACGTCGACAGTCTCGATCAGATCGACCGGCCGCTTCTCGAGCGCTATCTCGCCTACCTGCACGCCGACTACGCAGGCCGGGTGGCGCACGCCAACTACATCGGGCAGCTCAACCTGTTCTTCCTCGCGATCCGCCAGCACGGCTGGGACGACACGCTGCCGGCAGGGGCGATGTTCTTCCCCGAGGACTTTCCACCGCGGACCGAACGCCTGCCCCGGGCGCTGAGCGAGGTCGTGATGACGCAGCTCGAACTACCCGCCAACCTGGACCGGTGGAGGGACCCCTGCCACCGGCTGATCACCATGATCTTGATGCGCTGCGGACTGCGGATCACCGACACGGTCCGGCTGCCGCACGACTGCATCGTCCGCGACGGTGACGGTGCGCCCTACCTGCGCTACCTCAACCACAAGATGAAACGCGAAGCACTCGTGCCCATCGATGAGGAGCTCGAACACCAGATCCAAGACCACCAGCAGCACCTCCGCGACCGGTGGCCGCATGGCACACCAGTGCTCTTTCCGCGGCCCTTGAACAATCCGGACGGGCGCGAACCCGCCCTCGGTGACGTCTACAGGCGGGCGATGCACAAGTGGTTGGTGGTCTGCAACGTCCGCGACGAACACGGTGGCCTGGTCAGCGTCACCCCCCACCGGTTTCGCCACACTCTCGGCACCAGACTGATCAACCGAGACGTGCCCCAAGAGATCGTCCGCCGGATCCTGGACCACGACTCTCATTGCATGACAGCGCATTACGCTCGCCTGAGTGATACGACAATCCGCCGGCACTGGGAGCAGGCCCGCAAGGTCAACATCACCGGCGAGACAGTCTCGCTCGACCCGGACGGCCCGCTGGCCGAGGCTGCCTGGGCCAAGCAACGCCTCGGACGCATCACCCAGGCGCTGCCCAACGGCTACTGCGGACTGCCGGTACAGAAGACGTGCCCGCACGCCAATTCCTGCCTGAGCTGCCCCATGTTCCTCACTACCGCCGCGTTTCTGCCCCAGCACCGGCAGCACCGCGAGCAGCTGCTGCAGATCGTTTCCGCGGCCGAGGCCCGCAGCCAGCTCCGTTTGGCCGAGATGAACCGGCAGGTCCTCGGCAACCTCGATCGGATCATCACATCGTTG
>JALYUK010000378.1 GCA_030853805.1 Actinomycetota bacterium
TGCTGACGTCCCAGAAGGTGCTGTAGACGTGGCCATCGCGTCCGCTGACGAACAGGTCGAGGTGGCCTTCGAAGCGGGAGATCGCGGTCACCGGCGCACCCGGCATGATCGTGAAGCCGTCGCCGAATCGGTTGTCGCCCAGGCGGAACCAGTGGTTGAACCAGCCGCCGCCGGCGTTCCAGAAGGTGCTGTAGACGCCTCCGTCGAGACCCGCGACGAACAGGTCGATCTGGTCGCGGAACCGTGACAACGCGGTCACCGGCGCACCCACGGGCACAACGAACTGGTCGGCGTAATTCGTATCGCCGAGCCAGAACCACTGTCCACTCCACCCACTGCTGGCATCCCAGAAGGTGCTGTAGACGTGGCCGTCGCGTCCGGTCGCGAAGAGATCGAGATGTTCAGCGAAGCGGGAGATCGCGGAGATCGGGGTACCCGGCGCCACCGTGAACTGATCGCCGAAGCGAGCGTCGCCCAGGCGGAACCAGTGGTTGTACCAGCCGCCGCCCGCGTTCCAGAACGTGCTGTAGACGCCTCCGTCGAGGCCCGCGACGAACAGGTCGATCAGATCGGATGCACGGTCGACACTGGTGATCTGGCTACCGACCGGGACCTTGAACTGATCGGCGAAATTCGTGTCGCCGAGCCAGAACCACGTCCCGCTCCACCCACTGCTGGCATCCCAGAACGTGCTGTAGACGCGGCCGTCGCGCCCGGTCGCGAACAGATCCAGGTGTCCGGGAGATCGACTCAACACACTGATGGGTGAGCCGGGTGCAATCGTGAATTGGTCGCCGAAGCGGGCATCCGCGAGTCGGAACCAGCTGGGCGACCAGCCGCCCGCTGGGTTCCAATACGTGGAGTCGACGCTGCCGTCGGTGCCGATGGCGAACAGATCGATCTGGTCGCGCGAGCGGCTGATGCTGGCCACCGGTGCGGGCGAGAGGCTGACGAACTGGCGTGAGTAGAACAGGTCGATCTGCCCCGCCCCCGCAGTGTTACTGATGATATCGGTGTGCTGACCGCACTCCGTGACGCGGTCCGTGGCTGCGAACCCCGTTGCCAGTGCTGCGCTCCCGGTGTTGACGCTGATGTTCCGCATGCTGGTCATCAACGTCGGGGGGTAGTCGCGACACTCAGTGACCGTGTAGGCCTCGAGGGTCTGCACCGGCATGACCAACTGTCCGGTGACGTTCACGGACAGCCGCGTATCGGGAAGTCCGACGAATTCGCAGGTCCAGAACGAGTAGGTCGGATGCGTGGAGACCAGCTTCATCACCCCGGTGAGCACGTCGCCGGGTTGCACCTGCACAAGGGTCTGGGTGCGGAACGCGTCACCGCTCGCGCCGACCAGCCAACTTGCCAGCGCCCAACTGGTGCCACCGCCGGCTGGGGATCTGCCCCACTGCAGGACGGGCTGCAGAATCTGGGTCACCGGATTGTCCTGCAGGCCGTTGAACAGATAGAGAAGCTGCCCGTTCTCGGTGCTGGGCTCGGGCGGCACGGTCCACGTCGTGGTCATCGACCGGATGACGTTGGCGGCCGATTCGGTGTACGCGGCGTAGGTGATCCAGCCGCTGCCCAGACCGGGTAGTTCCGGCGACGCCAAGGTGACCTTCGGCGCGTCGATGAAGGTCTCGGTGAGCGTATTGAAGCGCCTCATCTGCACGCCGTCGTGGCGCACGATCTCATCCGGCGCCACGAGATGGATCATCGAGTTCGGACGGACACCACCTGGGGTAATTCCGTAGTCCCCGGTCGCCAACAGCTGGCGAGTGCGTTTCGCCGTGAGGGCAGCCCGGTTGGCGACGCGATACCGGCCGGCCTCATCGGCTGCCACGATCTCGTCTGCACCGACGGTATGCACCTGGTCCGGTGTTCGGGGCCCGCCCGGCGTGTAGACCGACTTCAACTGCGATATGGGTTCCTGCGGTGTCGTCATGACGTTCCTCCAATGTCTTGTCACGTCCACAAACATCGTGAATGGCGCAAATCGCACGGCATGTGGTCTTTGGTCCGCGCACAATTCGACGTCGACAATGTCCGATTCTTTGAAGTCATCGGCACGGATTTCCCTTATTGATCAGCTCCAAGGTAGATCCGATGCGCGCTAGCCTGAGGCAGGCGTTTCCGGATCGGACACGGTGACGCCGCGGGCACGTTTTATCTCACCCGCTCGCGCGAGATTGCCACGATGAGGCGCAAGCCTGGAGTCGGGGGAAGCGTGGAACTCAACCTCACCGAGGTCATGAGTTGGACGGTCCTGGCTCGCGAGGGCCACTACGGTCGAGCCGCCGATGAGCTGCACGTGTCGACGTCGTGCCTGTCCAAGCGGATCCAGCGACTCGAGTGCCAACTGGGGACTGCGCTGGTCGAGCGGGGGCCGGGTGGCGTACTGGCCATCACCGGCCCCGGTCAACTCTTCGCCATCAGAGCCGAACGGCTGCTTGATGACGCACGGCGACTGGCGCGATCGGCACAGGAGCCCGCTGCGCCGGTCATCGTCGGCGTGCCCGGGTTCGACGGCGCCCGGGTGCTGGAGCGCTGGGCCCGGCATCAACCGCGAGCCGTGCAGGACACCCTCACGACATTTGTGTGCTGGGTCGGGATCGCGTTCGACCAGCTCGACGCCGCTCTGCCGAACAAGCGTGTCGACATCATGCTGACGGCCGGTCCATCGAGCCAGCCGGGGACCGTGTCCACCCGGCTGTGGCCGATGACGCGGGTCGGATTGGTGGCCAGATCACACCCGCTGAGCGACCGTCGGACGGTTCCTGTGGAGCAGTTCGCGACCCTTCCGCTGCTGCGTTCTGCCTCCGCTCCCCCCGATTGGATGTCGCTGTGGTGTCTTGGCGATGTGCGTCCCATGGACGAAGCACACGTGGTCGAGGTCGCACCCCGGGCGATGTCCGACGTCCTGGGCAGGGTCGCCCGCGGAACCGTCGTGGCCGTCAGTCACCCTCTCCTCGCCGCGGTTCTGCCTCCTCCGGTGTCATGCGTGCGGCTCGAAGGGGTGCCACCTGCGTGGTACTTCGCTCACACCCGACGAGACGAACCGAGGCGCGTGGTGAACGAGGTCCTGCGAGTGCTTGAGGCAATGCCTGCGCGGTCACTTGTTTGACCGGCGATTCCCTCCAACCCACGAGAGTCAAACCCCAAAATGCCGGCGGTGGCGCTGTGGCGCGTCGCAGAAACTGCGGTAGTGCGCCACCAACTCCAGCTCCTCCCACGCACATTCGTGGTAACCGTCGTCATCCAGCTCCAGCAACGTCGCACCGGGTAGGGCCGCGATGATGGGTGAGTGCGTGGCGATGAGCACCTGGACGCCGTCGCTGGTGAGCATGCCCATCAACTCACCGACAAGCCGTAACTGCGCGGTGAACGAGAGCCCCGCCTCGGGCTCGTCCAGCACGTAGAACCCGTCACCGCGAAACCGACTTGTCTCGAACAAGGTGCGGAATGCTTCACCGTGGCTGAGCGGGTGGAACTCCGGATCACGGGTGAGACGCGGGTTACGCGTGCTGTCCAGAAAGGTGAACAACCCGTGCATCGTTTCGGCCCGGATGAAGTATCCCCACCGTGATGCGCCCGGCCCACGGAGGACCCGCAGCCACTCGTGCAATGACGACTCGCTCGTCCATGTCGTGTGCATGGCACCGGTCGAGCCGCCCTCGCCGTTCATTCCGTAGGCCATGGCGATCGCCTCAGCCAGGGTGGACTTGCCGGTGCCGTTCTCACCCACCAACACAGTCGCTCTGGCCAGGTCGAGACCGTCAGCCAGCAGTTGACGGACCGGCGGGAGCGCGGTCACCCAGCTGGGCTCGATGACGGCATCCGGTTGCGCCTCGACGCGCCGCACCGGAGTCGGCGCCAGCCACTCCTCGTCCACCCGCGCAGACTACGAGGTCAGGCCGACGTCAGGGCGTCGATACCGGTGGGGTC
>JALYUK010000385.1 GCA_030853805.1 Actinomycetota bacterium
GTATAGCCATCTGATTATAGTCCTTCTGTAGGAGCCGCAAATCAAATCATACGCGGTTCAGGATGGTCTTGGATATATTTAGGTGTAGGTAAAAACGGAGTGTGAGGGAACTGCGCGAGGGTCAGGAACGCCCAAGCGGCAATTGCGCCCTGTATTCATGGTATCGGAGCAAGTTGAGTCCAGGGTGCCATCCTTTCTAGTTGTGCGGCTAGACGAATAGCGTCAGTCTCACGGTGCGCTTGGGCGACGATCTGCAGACCGACGGGCATCCCATGGGATGTTCGCCCGCACGGGATCGAAATCGCCGGGTTACCGGTAAGATTAAACGGATAAGTGTAGTACACCCACGATACGATTGACCGGTCCTCATAACCGCGAGGAACGTTCTGGCCCGCGTCAAGTTCGGCTACGGGGAGGGTCGGTGTCAGTAGAATATCGTATGGCTCAAAGGTACGCCGAAAAGCCTCTCGGAATTCGTATCGCTCAAAAAGACGTGTGACATAGTCCTGCACAGATTGTCCATAAAGCGCCCCCTTCAGCAGTTTCACTACGGCGGGGTCGATCTGTTCTTCGGACGACTCGAGGGCATTTCTTAGTTTGACGCCCACGCCAGCATAGAACTCGGAGTTCCAGAGATCGATAGGATCCGTGGGAAAAACACTCTCTAGAAAATCAACCTCAATGCCCTCGCTCTCAAGGCGCTCGGCAGACAACTGAGTAATCTCCAGGACCTCGCGGGAGGGCTTTGCGAAGCCTAGGGTTGGGCTAAAAGCCACCCGTAACCCAGAGGCGTCTTGTCCACAAGACTCGACGTAGTCAACCCCAGTGTCTGGTATTGACGCGGGGTCGCGGCGATCGTATCCCGCAATGACGCTTAGGAGCAGGGCGGCATCCTCAACGCTACGTGCGATGGCGCCTACATGCCCGAGGGTTGGTGTCGCACCGGACGGGTAGACCGGGACCCGGCCGAATTGAGCCTTGATCCCAACAAGTCCGCACAAGGCGGCGGGGATTCGTACGGATCCGCCTCCGTCCGTACCGACCGCAAGTGGTGTCACTCCCGACGCGACACTCGCTGCCGCTCCAGCGCTAGATCCACCGGTTGACTTCGACAAGTCCCACGGATTCCTGGTGATGCCCGTAAGGGGACTGTCTCCACCACCTGCTTTGCAGCCGAATTCGGTGGTCGTCGTCTTGCCAACGATGCACGCTCCCGATTTTTTTAGACGCGAGACCGAAGGGGCGTCAGCATGGGGGATATTCCCGACCATGGTCTTTGACCCGAAAGTCGTTTCGACCCCAGCGACGTCGATGAGATCCTTCACGGAGATTGGGATCCCAGTCAACGAGTTGCTAGTTCCGTTCATGATCCGCCCTTCCGCTATACGCGCGGCATCCATAGCCAACTCAGGGGTGGTTCGGACAAAAGCGTTTATTTTCCCTTCGACTTCCTCTTGCCTCGCCAGTGAGGCTTGGATTACCTCGACGGGAGAGACTTCCTTCCTACGGATGAGCCGCTGGAGCTCAACTGCTCCCATTAGGTTCAGTTCGTGCACGCTGACGTCCCTTTAAAGGAAGAATCGAAGCGATGCCGTACCGAAATTTTCACGCGTCGACTATCGCTATGGCGCGGGTTGGTCCTCCAGTGCCGTACATCAATTTGAGAGGAAAACCGTAGAACTGGAATTCACCCAATCCGACCAGTTGTTCGAGATTAATTAGCCATTCATAATGTGTGATGCCTCGGTCTCGGCACACTCGGTGGCTCGGGAACCGGTCGTGGTTCGGCGCATCAGTCGATGGGCCCTCAACGCCATGAACACGGGATCCATGGTCAGCAAGCCAGTGCGTGGCTGCAGCAGTAAGGCCAGGATTGCTAGTAACAACGGATGGGTTGGGGTAATGCCTGTTGTGGAGGCCGGTGTTCAACAGCACGATGTGACCATCGACTGTTACTCCACTTGCGGCCTGAGCGCGTTCCATATCGTCCACGTCGATATCACCAAGATCCGGTATGTGGGTGAGATCGAAGCAGACAGCTTTTCCGAAGAACATATCGAGGGGCATCTCACCAACTTTTGCCCCATTGGGGTTGACGTGGTAAAAAGCGTCGACGTGCGTCCCCACATGGTCAAGAGTGCCAAGGTATGACGTCGCGTAAGTGAACGGGTCTTCGGGGACGCCGAGTTTAAACTTCGTCGAGTCCTCGTGCCTGGTGTGGGGGATATGCACGGGTCGTTGAAACAGTTTATGTGTTGGCATATTGTCATCAATAGAAAGACTCAGATCGATGATTTTCTGACTCATAGGTGTCAATTCCTTAATCGTTATTCGCTGCATCGTGTCGGTGCGGGGTGAATCTAATCGCGGCGTATCGTGCGTTACGTTCCAGCGATGCCGCGCTCAGCATTACGAGGCCGCGGGTTTGGGCCGAGTTTTCGCCAAACACGCTGCCGGCCGGGTCTCGCGAGTAGGGGCTGCCATTAGAGCCGCTTTTGAGGGAAGCCGAGAGGAAAGTCTGCATGCTCGAGGGATTTCGTGATTCGGTGGTTCCGGCATGGTGATGTTGATAACCGTCAGGACTGACCGGGGTCCGATTCACAGCTGTGTCCCTGGAGTCCAGGTAGCGGTGGTGCGCAGCCAGAGATACGGCGTTGGTGAAATGGTGCGTCGTCCTACTGCAGCAGTAAACACAACAGAGGCGGGCCCAGGTGTGTTCGGGTGCGGTGAGGACAAGTCTGGCCGATCCATCGGAGCATCCATTCGTCGACACGTTCTGCTCGCAGCATCTTTGTACGGACAACTGAGCGATTGGTACGCTCATTTATAGCCTTGGGGCCGGTTGGGTGTCAAGGATTTTTTCCAGGTTTGTCAACTGGACCTGGGGCCGCGTGGGTCACAGCTGACCGGGAGGGCTGGGCGGCTGGGGAGCGCCGGAGCCTGACGCAGGCTAGCGACCTTGAAGCCGAATGCCTGGCGGATGCATAACCAGCAGCCACCAGAGCCGACCTTCCGTAAGGTCTGGAGTAATGAACGCATTCGGGTTCACTGACATGTTCGATCCGGAAACTGCTCTGTCGACTGAACCACTGATCCGCACGAGACCAGTAGCAGGTTGTACGGCGCGCTGGCCTTGACCTCGTGTCAGAGGGTTTGGTCCTCAGTCCACAGCGAGGTGGTTTGGCTCTTTAGACGAGCGGTTGGATCAGCCGAGCCCTGAGGTGCAGCAGAACATATGTGGGCTCTGGCTTATCTTTCACAGGTGACCTAGTACTGCCTGGGTGAAGGTTCGTGTTGACGCGGTGCCGCCCAGGTCTGTGGTGCTGGTTCCGGAGGCGATGACCTGCTCGAAGGCCTTCGTGATGGTGTTGGCGGTTTGGTGTTCGCCGAGGTGATCGAGCATCATCGCACCTGCCCAGATGGCACCGACCGGGTTAGCTAGGTCTTGTCCGGCGATATCGGGTGCGGAGCCGTGGACGGGCTCGAACATCGAAGGGAAGCGTCTTTCGGGGTTGAGGTTCGCGCTGGGCGCGATGCCGATCGAGCCGGCCAGTGCGGCAGCCAGGTCAGACAGTATGTCGCCGAACAGGTTGGAGGCCACCACAACGTCCAGACGGTCCGGGTGCAACACCATCGCGGCGGCGAGGGCGTCGACAAGCACGCTGTCGAGTCGGACCTGGGGGTATCCGTCTGCTACTTCGCGTACGACCTCGTCCCAAAACGGCATCGTATGGATGATTCCGTTCGACTTGGTCGCGGAGGTGAGGTGGCCCGTGCGTGTAGCAGCAAGCTGCGCAGCGTAAGCGGCGACCCTGGTGATGCCCTTGCGACTGAAAACGGCGTCCTGAATGGCGATCTCCGCGTCACCGGTCCCGAACCTGCCTCCGATCGGCGAGTACTCGCCCTCAGAATTCTCCCGTACGATCATCAGGTCGATCGGGGTGGTCGCCACGTGCGGGACACCCTGCAGGGTGCGCACCGGTCGCAAGTTGATGTACTGGTCGAATTGGCGCCGGATTGGGATGAGCATCCCCCACAACGTCTCCACGTCGGAGATCGCCGGATCACCCACGGCGCCCAGCAGGATCGCCTCGTGTTCGGCGAGGAGGTCGATCGCGTTATTGGGCATCATGTGCCCGTGCTCGAGGTAGTACTGCGAGCCCCAGGGGTAGTGGGTCCATTCAATGAGGCAGCCCTGCGCGGCGCACGCTTGATCGATCACGGTGATGGCGGCCGGGGTCACCTCCAGGCCAATGCCGTCGCCAGCCAGCACCGCAACCCGGTGCCGACGTGCTCCTTCGGTTCCACCCATGCTGTTGCTCCTCGATCTATGGCCAGTCACCATGTCGGCCGCGGTGACGATGCCACCGAATCCACAACGAGCTCAATCTAGGCAGAGCCCGGCACACCTTGCCTAGGTCGCCTCGGTCAATTTAGGCTCGCGCTCCGCGACGGTGCGCTGAGCATCACGCCCACACCGGTGAGTGCCGAAGCACCGGCCAACCGTATACCGACACGCACTGTAACCAGATCATGGCTAAAGTCAGCGTCACGTGCTCACATTTATCGACGTGTTGCCACAGCTTCATGCAGGGCAGGGATGACCGCCTCACCGTAGACGCGGAGCGTTTCCTCTTTATTGTCATGTTGGAGGTAACCCGCGAATTGGTTGACGCCGAGTTCTTTGAGGG
>JALYUK010000386.1 GCA_030853805.1 Actinomycetota bacterium
CCGGTCGCAGTAACCAAGCTCATCCGAGCAGCACAACGTAGGGTCAGACATGTCGAGGTCCTTGACATCAGAAGAGGTAGAAGTCCTCTGATCCTCAGGGGCCTCGACCCCACGCCACCCCACCACCGGTCACCGGCGTGTCGCCCTCACCCACCCTCAAGTGCGAAGAGCCTGTTTAGGCAATCCTGACGTACGTTCCGGGATGGGTCTTCCTGCGAGGCAGATCATCGCTGTCTTGTAACCCATGGGATACGAGACGTCTCGTAGGCCACTCCCCCGCCGCCGCAACATCGCCGGAATTCCGCGGGCCGGAGATTCTCATAACTATGTATCGAAACCTAGCGTGTAGATACGGTGCTCATCGTTAGTTACGAGACACTCCGGGAGAGCTGTGGTGTAAAAACTGACCGGGTACGTCCGAATGTCCACACAGGACAATATACCGCTCGTTGCAGACTGACATCTTTCGCCGCAAAAACTGACACTCTGAAATATTGGCCCGTATTGGTTCTAATTAAATATAAATATTGTGCGAGTTATTTGTTGATATAAAATACCGTGCTGTTTATATAGAATCTGGCATTTCGACATAGTCGCTGGGACCATTTTTAACAACTTCACTTTTACGATTGGGTAATATAAGCTCCACGTATGCGCCGGAACCACCGGGTGCTCCGACGTGTGATCTTTATAACGAGAGTAACTTCCGACATCTGTTCCATTTTCAGATGAAAGCATTACACCATGAGTTTCTTGCGAATTCAGTAGTTCGTATCCGACAACTTCCACTGTTGATGGAACCTTGATAATTTTGGCCGATTCGTAAGTAAGCGGACTGGCGGATACATTGTTCAATTCGGCGCAGGCAAAACTGTATGTGGAACGAAAGTTCGAGTCTGAAATACTCATTCCGTACGACAAGCCCGCGTTTGAAGATTTCTCGAGGCTCAACGCGTGCCCGGCTGGAATCTCAGAGTGGTTCGATGAGCAACTACTTATCGCGACTACGCTTATTGCGACTGCCATTGCCAGTTTGCTGAGTGCCGCGGGACACAACCTCATGTGGTCCTACTCGAGGGCGCATCTGACAGATTTTCACCGGAATCGACGACTATGTGCGCCTTGGCCAGGTGCCGGTAGATCGTGGGGCGGGTCACGCCAAACTCAGCGGCGATCTGCTCGACGGTGTACGCGCGTTTCCCGTCAGCACCGGTCTCGTCGTACATGGCCTGGGCAAGGGTGACCTGGCGTGGGCCCAGTTTGGGCTTCTGTCCCCCGGTGCGCCCCCGGGCACGCGCAGCGGCCAGCCCGTCGCGGGTCCGCTCTGACATCAGGGCGTGCTCAAACTCGGCGATCGCGCCGATGACCGAGAAGAACAGTCGGCCGACGGCGGTGGAGGTGTCAATTCCCTGATCCAGGACGACGAGGTCGACCTGCTTATCCTGCAGCTGGTGGGAAAGGGCGATGAGGTGCTCGAGCGAACGCCCCAGCCGGTCCAGTTTCGTAACCACCAACTGATCGCCGGCCCTGTTCGCCGACAACAGGGCCTTGTCCAACTCGGGCCGTCTCGCCAGGGTCCCGGAGGCCTTATCGATGAAGATCTGCTCGCACCCGGCGCCAGTCAATGCGTCGTGCTGGGCCTCGGGGTGCTGATCACGAGTCGACACCCGCCCATACCCAATCCTCACCCCGTAAGCGTAACGCGAACGGGTGTAAACGTTACATTGGCGCGGACACGAGTTTCGTACAGATCTGACCTGCGCAGATACCTGTTCACCCGGGGTGTCTCGCGAACGATCGTTACCGAACATGACTGTGTTCGCCTGGCCACGCTGCTCGAGAGTCAGCCGTCGCGAAGGTTTCAAGCACCACGCTGAGGGTTGGTGTGTCGCTGCGCGTGTCTTGAATAGCTGCCTGCGGTGTTCGTGAGAGCCTGGAATATCTGTACGTCGTGGTGTGGTCGGTTGGTTCATCGGGGGCCGAGGCTGCCGCGGCGGTAACCCAAAAGAGGACTCATGCACACACGGCGGAGCGCACTGTTCACCGCGGCCGGGCTGGTGGCCGGCGGTGCTGGTCTGTTGGCGGGTTGCTCGTCGGGGAAACGATCGGCGGTTCGCGCTACGGGCACACGCTCGGGTGCGGTAACCTCCCCGGCCCCAGCGGTCTCCCCGGTATCGGCGGCCCAACGGATGGCCGCCCAATATGACTACGCGGGAGCCGCGCGGTTGCTGGCCGGCGACACTTCACCCGCCGCGCAAACGGCCCTGGCCACCATCAACCGCGCTAGCGCCAGCGCCCGGGCCTGGCCAGACACGACCGAGGTCTCTCACCTCTTTTACCACTCGCTGATTGTGGACCCTGCCCGCGCGTTCGCCAAGGACAACCCAGAACGCGTCGGGTACGCCCAGTACATGGTCACCATCAAAGAGTTCAAAGCTCAGCTGGAACAGATCTACCGGCACGGGTACGTCCTGATCCACCCCGAGCGCCTGGTCACCAAGGACGCCGCCGGGGTGATGCGACCGGCGACAGTGATGCTCCCGCCCGGCAAGAAACCACTGGTCCTGTCCGTGGACGACGTGAACTACTACGAATACATGACCGGGTCTGGTTTTGCCGCCAACCTCACACTCAAGAACGGGGCGGTCACCAGCACGTACATCGACGCGAAGGGTACAACCCACCTGGGCGCTTACGACGTCCCCACAGTGATTGACCAGTTCGTGCATCAGCACCCCGATTTCTCCTACCGTGGCGACAAAGGAACCCTGGCAGTGACCGGATACAACGGGGTGATGGGCTACCGCAGCTCCGTCAAGAAATACGGCAACACCGCCGCAACCCGCTCCGCTGGCCTGCAAGCGAAAAAAGTCGCTG
>JALYUK010000424.1 GCA_030853805.1 Actinomycetota bacterium
CCGCACGTCGTGCTCACCGCCACCAGGGCAGCCATCACGGGGGCAGCGACCCCATGGGTCGGTCCTGCGCTCGACGTCTACGCGTTCGCTCTGCTCGCGGTGGGGCTGATGGGGATCCGGGGCCTGACGGGCGGTCGCGCGCGGCTCTGGGTACACACCGGTACGGCCGTTGCCTGCGTCGGTGCCAGCGTCCTCGGCGGCTTCGCGATCTGGACCGCGTCACCGCGCGCGACGACACCGGCTACGAACGTGCTGCCATCCGTGGTCGATGAACAGCTGGCCGCCAGTCGCGCCCCGCGGGCGCTCGTCCTGAGCCGTACCCCCGGCAGCGGCGGCGCTGCAACGTTGAGTTACCGCCTGGTCGGGCGGGAGTCGGGCGTGCCCGCGCGCGATCTACGGCGCCCGGACCCGGCATACGACGCCCGGACCGCTGCCGCAGTGACCGCACTCGGCGCCGGTGCTGCGTCGGCCACCGACCTGCTGCACCAGTTGGCGGTGTCCTATGTGGTCGTGCGCGGTGCGCCCGCAGACGCCCAGCTGAACTCCACGCTGATCGCTTCGGGCGCAGTGACCCAGCTGTCCACCACGCGGGATACCGCGTTGTGGCGGGTGGTGCCTATTTCGGGCGACAGCGGTCCGGTGGCCAGTAGCCGACTGATCCTCACCCAGGCTGGTCTCCCGGCGACTGAGCTGTCGTCGACCGGCGCGCACGGCCTGGCGACGGACGTGTTGCGCCCCGGCCCGCCCGGTCGGGCACTGGTGCTGGCCGAGGGTGCCGGGTGGATCGGTCGGGGCCGGGTCACGCTGGACGGACGTCTGCTGTCGGCCTCGTTGGCGGGCGGATCGCCCAGCTACGCGCTGCCGACGACCGGCGGCACGTTGCGCGTGACGCCGGGCGCGGCGAATCGTCGACTGCCCTGGTTGCAATTGGTGCTGCTCATCGCGGTCGGCTACCTGGCCATCCCGTTCGGGTCGCGAAAGGCCCGGGTGTGAAGGTCGGCGGGGTGCTACAGGTGCTCGTTGCCGCCGGCGTGGGGACCGGCCTGGTCTACGGCGCGGGTCACGTAGACGGGACCCTGCGGTGGGACCGGCGCGGCGACCGGATCGCATCGGTATCCCAGCCGTCGCAGGCGCTGGACCAGGCCACGTGGACGTGCCCCGGCCCCGAGCTCGAGGGGCAGCAGGCGGGAACCCTTGCGGCGACTCCGCCCGCGCAGGTACTTGCGGGGATCACGCCGCCGGTCGCATTGCCGGCTGCCGCGGGTCGATTGCAGGCCACCTTCCTGCCGGACAAGGGCACCTCGTCGACCGGTACGTTGGCGCCGACCTCCGGTGGGCTGTTCCAGAATCTGGTGCAGGCAGGCAGAGCCGAAAGCATTGAGCTGACCGGTCGGTCCGCGCCGGGCAGTTCCGTTGCGCAGTACTCGGCGCTGGAGACGGCGCAGGTTCGCGGTGCGTCGTTCGTGCAGTGCGGTGCGGCCACGCGTGACGGGTGGTTGCTCTCCGGTGGTCACCAACCGGGACGGGCGACCCGGTTGGTGCTGAGCAATCCCGGCGCCTCTGCCGTGACGGTGACGGCAGAGGTGGTGACCAGTGCCGGGCGCGACCCCGGTTCGGTTGCGGGCGTGGTGGTGGCAGCGCGGACACGGGTCGTCCTGGTCCTCGCCTCTGCTCGGCCCGGCATCGACCCGGCGATCCACGTGACCTCGGCGGGTGGGCCGGTAGCTGCCTGGGCCTCGGATGTCTGGCGCGATGGTGAATCCCCGGTAGGTATGGCGGTTTCCGGTATGTCGGCGGCCCCGGCGCGTACCCAGGTGGTACCCGTGGTGACTGCCTCCAGCGTGGTCCCCTCAGTCCGGGTGGCCAATCCCGGTGGCTCGTCGGCCGTCGTGCGCGTACGGGCAACCGGTGCGAACGGCGTGATTGCGATGGAGAAGGTCATCAGTGTCCCGGCGGCGAGCACTGCTGCCGCCGCGTTGACCGGCCTGACGCCAGGTAGTTACAGCGTCCAGGTGCTCTCGGATGAACCAGTGGTGGCCGCCGCGTTCACGCGCACTGCAGCACGTGGCGCGGCCGATCTGTCCTGGGCGACTGCTGCCGCGCCCGTGACGACTCTCACGGGCACGGGCCTGCCCGCCGGTCTCGCGGCGACACTGGGTGTGACTGCCGTCGCCGGCTCGGCAAGAGTGCGCGTGAGTACCGTCGACGCCGGCGGCGCGCTTACGGCGACGACCCGCGTCATCACCCCCGGCACACCCGTGATACAGGCGTTACCAGGGGCTCGCTCCGTGTGGATCACCGTCGTCTCCGGTTCGGTGCGTGCTGCGGTGACCCTGCAGGGCACTTCCGCGAAGGGGCCGCTGCTCGCGACGACGGCGCTCGCGCCCCTACCGCTTCGATCGCAGGCGATCCGACTGGTCCCTGCCGATCAAGAGGCTGCAGATTAGGGAGTAGTTGCCCGGTCGGTCCACCACTGCGCGTAGGTGCGCCCACCCCGTACCGCCTGCTCACCGGGCAGATTCGACCCGCGCGCGAATGCCGACAGGGTGCGCCCCACGGTCGGCAGCCTGATCTGTCGTGGGGTGGACTTCCCGGACAAATGGGCGGACAGCACGCTCAGCTCCCGAGCGGTCAGTACCTCTGGTCCGGCGAGCTCGATCGGCCCTGCTGCCGGAATCCCCTCCAGCGCCACATCGACCAGGTGTCCGGCCACCCACACCGGGTCGCAGGGTGCGAACCGCAATCCGCGAAGACCCACGGCGAGCGGCCCGAGCGACGCCGTGCATACCCGCTCCACGAACGGGTGGAACTGGGTGGCGCGCACGATCGTGGCCGGTCGCCCGGACTGGCCCACCACCGTCTCGGCCTCGGCCTTGACCCGGTAGTACGGCAACGGGTTGTCCCAACACCCCACGATCGACACATGCACGAGGTGCGCCTGCGGGTTGTGCTGCGCCAATGCATTGCACAACCGCTCCAGACCGTCCACGTCGACCGCGGACCCGGTCGTACTCGTGGCGCAATGGATCACGGCACTCACGCCGCGCACGGCATCTGCCAGCCCGGAGCCGGTGCGTAGGTCGCCGAGATAAACCGGTGCCCCCGACTGCGCATCTGCCCGATGGGACAGAACGCGTGCCGGGACCTCGGACACGAGGAGTTCCTGGACGACCGCACGGCCCAGGGTGCCGGTGCCGCCGGTGACCAGAACGGGGTGCCGGGGTATGACGGGTAGTCCGGTGAGCAGGTCAGGAGCAGCAGTCGGGTCGGTCATTCGCGATCAGTCCTGCAGGTCGTCGGGGTGGATGCCGATCACGTCAGCCACCTGCTCGGCGACGACGTGGTCGATGAGCTCGCTGAGTTCGTCGCGGTCGAAGGTCCTCGCTTCGATCGGGCGACGGTAGATCACGATCCGCGTAACAGCGCCCCCGTGGCCGGGAAAGCTACGTCCGAGCGCCACGTCCGACTCCCAGGGCGCCGGATCGTGCGCCGGGACGTCCTCGACCGCGACCTCCAGCATGTCCAGGGGCCGTTTGATGCGGCGCTCCAGTCGCTCCAGGGACTCCAGCACCGTCCGGTCGAAGTCGTCGGACCGGGTCTGCATCGCTGGCACCCTGGGCCAGGCCATCGGACCACGGGGGCCTCGTCCATGCCGCCCGGGACGGGTCGGCCGTCTGGGTCGGGGAGCGGCCCCGGCGCCCTCCGCCTGCCCAGCGGGGCGGCGTAGGTCCTGCCAAGCGGCGTCACCGGTCATCGACCAACCCTAACCAGAGCGTTTGCGGCGCGCCGGGCGGTCGTTTCGTCCGGCTCTGACCTAGCCTCACTTCGTGACACACCCCGCCACTGCTTCCTCCCGGCCGCTGATGCGTACCTGCGACCGCAGTGCGTGCTCGCAGCCGTCGGTCGCGACATTGACCTACGTCCATGCGGACTGCACGATCGTGCTCGGCCCCCTCGCCACCTATGCCGAGCCGCACTCCTATGACCTGTGCGCCACTCACACGAGTCGGTTCACCGCGCCGAGGGGTTGGGATGTGGTGCGACTCGCTATTGATCTGGAGCCCCCGGTGCCGTTCGGTGACGATCTGGCTGCGCTCGCCGATGCCGTCCGGGAAGCAGGCCGCCGCGAGGTGCCACCGCCGCCCGCGCAGTCCCGGTTGCGCGTGGTTCCCAGCTCTTAGTGCCCCGTTAGGCTGCGGCGGTGATCTCGACCAGGCTGCAAGATTTCGTCAAGGCGTACGACGTTCGCGGTCTCGTCCCCGAGCAGCTCTCCGTTGCGGTGGCCCGGGCCTTCGGTGCCGCGTTCGCCGAGCAGATCGCGCGGCCGGAAAGCGGGCAGAAAAGCGCCGGCGTCGTCATCGGTTACGACATGCGACCCAGCTCCCCGGAGCTAGCTGCCGCATTCGCGCAGGGGGTGGTGGCCCGTGGCGTCGACGCGACAGTCATCGGGCTCTGCTCGACCGACGGTCTCTACTACGCCAGCGGCATCCTGGATCTGCCCGGTGCGATGTTCACCGCGAGTCACAACCCGGCGCAGTACAACGGCATCAAGATGTGTCGGGCCGGCGCAGCGCCGATCAGCACCGACACGGGCCTTGCGCAGGTGCGGGACCAGGCCCAGGACTGGCTGGACCATGGTGAGCCGGACCCGGTCAGCGCGATCGGTTCGATCAGTGAACAGAACCTCCTCGCCGACTACGCCGCGATGTTGCGTGGGCTGGTGGATCTGAGCAGCGAAGCCGACCTGGGGGTGGGTCGACCGCTGAAGGTCGTCGTGGATGCGGGCAACGGGATGGGCGGGCTTACCGTCCCTGCTGTGCTGGGCACGCACGCGGGTCTTGCGCCACTGCCACTGCAGATCGTGCCGCTCTATTTCGAGCTGGACGGCACCTTTCCCAACCATCCGGCCAACCCGCTGGAGCCGGCCAACCTGGTCGACCTGCAACATGCCGTGCGCGAGCACGGCGCCGACATCGGGTTGGCCTTCGACGGCGATGCCGACCGGTGCTTCGTGGTCGACGAACGTGGTGAGCCGGTGAGCGCGTCGGCGGTGACCGCGCTGGTGGCGGTGCGCGAGATCGACCGGGCGGTGCAGGACGGAACACCGGCCGAGCAGATTCGCGTGGTGCACAACCTCATCTCGTCCCTCGCCGTGCCGGAGATCATTCGTGAGCACGGCGCGATCCCGGTGCGCACCCGTGTCGGGCACTCCTTCATCAAGTCGGACATGGCGGACAACGAGGCCATCTTCGGAGGAGAGCACTCCGCCCACTATTACTTCAAGGATTTCTGGTACGCCGACACCGGGATGCTCGCCGCGATGCACGTCCTGTCCGCACTGCGCGCGCACGGCGGGTCTCTCTCGGATCTGATGGCCGGGTACAGCCGTTACGTCCCGTCCGGCGAGATCAACTCCACGGTGGCGGACAAAAGCACTGCGACGCAGCGGGTGCGTTCGATGGCTCTCGGCATGGACGGGGTGGTGCAGGACTCGCTGGACGGGTTGACGTTCACCCATGAGTCCGCGCCCATGTGGTGGCTTAATGTTCGGGGCAGCAACACCGAGCCGCTGCTGCGCCTGAACGTTGAGGCGGCCGATGAATCGACCATGACGGCGATCCGGGACCGCGCCCTCGCGGCGATCCGTGCAGACGACGAGGAGACTGGACTGCTATGAACACCACCGAACCGAACGCCACCGAACCGAACACCATCGAACCGTGGCTGCGTGAAATTCTGCGGTGTCCGGTATGCCGTAACGAGCTGGTCGACGCCACGTCGCCGGACGGTGGGCCGGAACTGCAGTGCGCGCAGGAGTGCGACCCGGGCATCCGTCGCGGATACCCGATCACCGACGGGATTCCGGTGTTGCTTGCCGACGAGGCACGCATCATCGCGGTCTGAGCGCGGCAATGCCACTGTTGCAGGAGTCGTGGATCGATGACCCGAACGAGCTCGTCTGGCGGGATTCGCGCAGTACGTTGCGCGCGCTGGCCACGGCCGGTGCCCAGGTTCGAGAAGCTGTCACGCTCGCTCAGGAGGCAGGGGTGGCGCGCGTCGCGTTCGGCGAGCGTCCACGCTCGGTTCTCGTTGCGGCACTAGGGGGTTCCTCTGTCGTCGCAGACGTGCTGGAGCTGTTGTCCGAGCCCGGTTCACCGGTGCCGGTGACGGTCCGCCGTAATCTTCCGCTTCCTGGGTGGGTGGGACCGCTCGATCTCGTCATTGCCGTATCGCTGTCCGGCACCGCCGACGGTCCGGTCGCGATTGCCTGGGAAGCGGCCCGCCGCGGGGCCTCGTTGCTGACGGTGGGCGCTGACGACTCGCCGTTGTCCGAGGCTGCGCATCGCGCGCGCGGCGTCCACATCGGCGTCGGTCGCGGGCGTACCTCCAGCCGCACGTCGCTCTGGTCGCTGCTGACTCCGGTACTGCTCGCCGCGGACGTCCTGGGTCTGGCCGACGTGCCGGAGTCCGTTTTCGGGCAGATCGCCACGAGGTTGGACGAGCAGGCCGACACCTGTCGGCCCTCCTCGGAGTCGTTCGTCAACCCGGCCAAGGTGATGGCGGTGCAGTTGGCCGAGACGGTGCCGGTGATCCTGGGCGACAACCCGCTGACCGGCGTCGCTGCGCGCCGCGCCGCGTCGATGCTCTCCCGGACCGCCCGGATGCCCGCCACCTGGGGTGAGCTGCCCGATGCGGCCTCGCAGGTGGTGGCGTGTTTCGACGGCCCGTTCACCGCAGGAGGCGGTCACGGCCTCGCGGGACGCACCGGGATGGACATCTTCGCCGACCCGTTCCTGGACGGTCCGGCACAACCCAACCTGGGGTTGATGATGCTGCGCGACGCGCCGGTGGCGGTGCCCACCCGCGAGAGCGAGGAGGAGCGGGCCCTGACCGAGGATCTCCTCGCCACTGCGCGCGAGGCGCAGGTGCGGGTGGTGGAGTCCGTGGCTGCGCCCGGACACCCGGTGGTGCGCCTTGCCGAACACCTGTCGATGGTCGATTTCGTCGCGACCTATCTGGCGATCGGCCTGGGAGTGGACCCGGCGGTGTCGGCTCACGTGGCGAACCTGCGCGACCGTCGGCGAGGGCGAGCCCAATGAGCCGACGGGCCTGATGAACGATCAGTTCCACGTCCCGGCGATGTCCTACGGCGCCTACCTGCACCTGGATACGTTGCTGTCCGCGCAGCTACCGCGCGCGGTACCGCCGCAGCACGATGAGTTGCAGGCGTCGCTGAAGCGGCTGGCTCGGGTCAAACACATCCAGGCCACGCTCACGCAGCAATGGTCGGTCCTGGCGACCCTCACCCCCAGCGAGTACGTCACGTTCCGCACCTTCCGCCGGACCCTCCTCGCACGCGCTGCTGGGCCGTCGCAGATTTGCAGTACCGGCCGCTGTCGTCGAGCGCGACGTCCGGCTGCCGTACACCCCGCACGAGGGGCGGCGAGGTGTTCCACGAGGTCTACTCCGAACCGGCGCGGCACTGGGACATCTACGAGACGTGTGAGGAGCTCGTCGACCTGGAGGACAATTTCCAGCTCTGGCGGTTCCGGCACCTGAAGACGGTCGAGCGCATCATCGGCGGCGCACCCGGCACCGGTGGCTCCAGCGGCGTCGCGTCTCTGCGTCGCGCGCTGGATCAGACGTTCTTCCCCGAGCTGTTCACCGTCCGTGCCCAGATCGCGCAAGGGCTGTAGAAATCGACGACTGTAGAAATCAAGGACTGTAGAAAGAAGACATGACGATGTCCGACCTCACCTCATGGCGCGAACGCGCTGCGCAGCTGGATCTGGGCGACCCGTTGGCCTCGTTCGCCGACGCGTTCCTGCCGATGGCGCGGGAGGTGTCCGCCTACCTCGACGGCAACTCCCTCGGCCGGCCGTTGCATGCAACGGCGGGCGCCCTGAACGACCTGGTCACGACCCGTTGGAGCGGTGAGCTGATCCGGGGTTGGACCGACGGCGGCGACCCGTGGATGGCGTGGCCCCAGAACCTGGGTGATGCCATTGCCGACGCGTGTCTGGGCGCCGCAGCGGGTCAGACGGTTGTCGCCGATTCCACGACGGTGCTGCTCTACAAGCTGGCCCGGGCCGGTGTCGGCGCGCGGCCCGGGCGCACTGAGATCGCGCTCGACACGCATAACTTCCCGACGGACCGCTATGTCGTCGAAGGCATCTGTGCAGAACTGGGGCTCACCCCGCGGTGGATCGAGACGGACCCGAGTGGGGGTATCGAGCCTGAGGAGGTGCGGGCAGCGGTGGGCGAGGCGACCGCGCTGGCAGTGTTCAGTAACGTCGCGTACCGGTCGGCGCACCTCGCTGATGTCCCGGCCATCACCTCGGTCGTGCACGATGCAGGTGCGTTGGTGCTGTGGGATCTGTCGCACTCCGTGGGTTCGGTGCCGATGCAGCTGGACGAGTGGGGCGTGGACCTCGCGGTCGGCTGCACCTACAAGTACCTGTGCGGCGGGCCGGGCGCCCCGGCGTTCTGTTACGTACGCAGCGATCTGCAGGACGCCATCCATCAGCCGATCCAGGGCTGGATGGGCCGAGCTGAGCCTTTCGTGATGGGTCCGGGCTACCTGCCCGCCGCGGGTATCCGCTCCCTGGTCAGCGGCACACCGCCGATTCTCGGCATGGTCGGGGTGCGCGAGGGCGTATCGCTGGTCGCGCAGGCTGGTATTGAAGCGATCCGTGCCAAGTCCACCGCACTGACGACATTCATGATCGAGCTCGCAGACGAGGTGCTGGGCCGGTATGACGTGCGGGTAGCGACACCGCGCGACCCGCAGCGTCGGGGTAGCCACGTCACCATCACCCGCTCGGACTTCCGCGAGGTCAATGCCGCGCTGTGGGATGCCGGGGTGCTCACCGACTTCCGGATGCCCGACGGGATCCGCCTCGGGTTGGCGCCGCTGTCGACGTCCTATGCAGATCTCGTCACCGCGACCGGGGTCATCGAAGGCCTGCTGTCCGCCTAGGCTGAGCCAGTGACTCATTTCGACCTGGCGATCATCGGTAGCGGCTCGGGTAACTCGTTGGTGACCCCCGATTGGGACGGCAAATCCGTCGCGATCATCGAGCGGGGCATCTTCGGTGGGACCTGCCTGAACGTCGGATGCATCCCGACCAAGATGTTCGTCTACGCCGCCGAAGTGGCCGATACCGTGCGTGGCGCCGGTCGGTACGGGGTCGACGCCCACGTTGACGCGGTGCGCTGGCCAGATATCAGGGACCGGGTCTTCGGTCGCATCGATCCGATCTCGGCGGGCGGGCGTGACTACCGGGTGAACGGCGACAACACGACTGCCTACCTCGGTGAGGCTCGTTTCACCGGACCGAAGACGTTGACGGTGCTGGTCGACGGGCAGGAACACGAGGTCAGTGCCGACCAGATCGTGGTGGCCACCGGCAGCCGAGCGATGGTGCCGGACCGGATCCTGACCAGCGGCGTGCCCTTCCACACCAGTGACACAGTGATGCGACTGGAGACGTTGCCTGCATCCATGGTGATTCTCGGTGGCGGTTTCATCGCGGCTGAATTCGCGCATGTGTTCTCCGCCTTGGGGGTGAGTGTGCGCATCGTGGCCCGCGGCAAAGGTCTGCTGACCAAGGAAGACGCCGAGATCTCGCAGGCGTTCACCGAGCAGGCCTGCGCCCAGTGGGACGTGCACCTGAACTCGCCCGTGGTGAGCGCCGATTCAGTCAATGGTGAGGTCAGGCTGACGCTGGGCGACGGCTCGACCGTCAGCGGCGAGGTGCTGCTCGTCGCGACCGGCCGGGTGCCCAATTCCGAAGCGCTGGACCTCGCGGTCGCCGATGTCGACACACATGACGACGGTCGGATCGTCGTCGATAAGTTCGGCCACACCTCGGCCGCAGACATCTGGTCGCTCGGCGACGTCAGCTCTCCGTACCAGCTCAAGCACGTTGCCAACCAGGAGGCGCGGTCAGTGGCGCACAACCTGACCCACCCGGATGACCTGCGCGAGTTCGACCACCGATTCGTCCCGCAGGCGGTCTTCACCCATCCCCAGCTCTCCTCTGTCGGCCTGACGCAGGGGGAGGCGCAGGCTGCCGGCCTCGACATCGCTGTCAAGGTGCAGAAGTACGGCGACGTGGCGTACGGCTGGGCGATGGAGGACACCACCAGCATCGTGAAGCTGATAGCCGACAGGCAGACTAAGAAACTCGTCGGTGCGCACTTTATGGGCCCGGATGCGAGCTCTTTGATCCAATCCTGCATCCAGGCAATGACCTTCGGGCTCACCGTGCCGCAGATGGCGCGCGGACAGTACTGGATCCACCCGGCGCTCGCCGAGGTCATCGAGAACGCACTGCTCGGTCTCGACCTCGACGACTGACGTGGAGCAGTTCGAGCTGCGGGTGCAGCGGTGGTTGCCAGACCTGGTTGCCGCAGTGCAGGAGGCCTACCCGCAGTACGCCGAATCTCTGGTCGACGAAATCGTGCAGCTCGCCGCGACTGCCTACGCGCAGCGCGACCCGGAGCTGCATCGGTTGGACGCCGAGCGGCTGTTGCGGCCGGATTGGCTGCAGGAGCCTGCCATGTTCGGATACGCCTGCTACGCAGAGCGATTCGCGGGTGATCTGGTAGGTGTTTCCCAGCAAATTCCCTACCTGCAGGAACTGGGCGTCAACTACCTGCACCTGATGCCGCTGCTCACCCCACGCGCAGGTGACAGCGACGGTGGGTACGCCGTGCAGGACTACCGGTCGGTGCGGGCCGACCTGGGCACGGTGGCGGACCTGCGGCAGCTTGCCACCTCGCTACGCGAGCAGGGCATTTCCCTGGTGCTCGACCTGGTGCTGAACCACGTCGCGCGCGAGCACGACTGGGCGGTTGCCGCGCGTGCGGACGATCCGACCTATCGCGACTACTTCTATGTCTACCCGGACAGGACCGTGCCGGATCAGATCGATGCGACCGTCCCGGAGGTCTTCCCAGACTTTGCGCCCGGCAACTTCACCTGGGACGCCGAGGCGGGCGGTTGGGTGTGGACGACCTTCAACTCTTTCCAATGGGACCTGAACTGGTCCAATCCGGCCGTATTGCGGGAGTTCATCGAGTTGATCTTCCACCTGTCCAACCTCGGGGTGCAGGTCTTGCGGCTGGACGCGATTGCTTTCCTGTGGAAGCGGATCGGTACCAACTGCCAAAACCAGCCCGAAGTGCACGCCATCACCGCGATCCTGCGCACTGCTGCCCGAATCGCCTGCCCGGCGACGGTCTTCAAGGCCGAGGCAATCGTCGGTCCGCGCGATCTCATTCCCTACCTGGGCCGGGGTCGGTATGCGGGCAAGGTGAGTGACCTTGCCTACCAGAACAGCCTCATGGTGCAGATCTGGTCGATGCTCGCCACGGGCGACACGCGGCTGGCGCGCCGTGCATTGGGGGAGCTGCCACCCAAGCCCACCGGGGGCACCTGGATCTGTTACGTGCGCTGCCACGACGACATCGGTTGGGCAATCGATGACGGCGACGCTGCTGCGGTCGGGGTCAGCGGCCCAGGGCACCGGTCGTTCCTGTCCGACTGGTACTCCGGAATCTTCGCCGGCAGTACAGCCGACGGCCTGGTCTTCCAGGAGAACGAGCAGACGGGGGATCGACGGATCAGCGGCACTGCCGCATCACTCGCCGGCGTGAATGCAGTCGGGCAGCAGCAGAATGACGCGCTGGCCCGGGTCTACCTCGCGCATGCCATCGCCATCGGCTGGGGCGGCATCCCGGTGATCTGGAGCGGGGATGAGTTGGGGGCGTTGAACGACGTCGGGTATGCCGACGAGCCCGGTCATGGCGCCGACAACCGCTGGGCACACAGGCCGCGACTGACCGATGAGATGCGGGCCGACCGTGATCGGCCGCACACGGTCGCGGGGCGCGTCTTTCCCGGGATCGTGCACCTGGCGCAGGTGCGAGCCCGCACCCCGCAGCTGCATGCGTCGGCGGAATCCAGGGTCGTCGCAGACACCGATGACGGACTGTTGCTCGCGGTACGGCACCACCCGAGCGGTCCGATGGTGTGTGCCTACAACATCACCGACCAGTGGCGACCCATGCAGCGAAGTGTGCTGACCTCGGCCGGAATCCACCTGGCGTACGACGTTTTGGAATCGCGCGATGTGGGGTCGGACGATCAGGGAGCGCTGTGGCTCTCGCCCTATTCGGCAGCGTGGATCGTCAATCGCGACGAGGTCCCCGCCTAGACTTCAGCTATGTCGACCGAGGGCGGTAACACCGCAATTCTGGCCGCGCTCGGAGCCAACCTAGGAATTGCGGTGACCAAACTTGTCGCCTTCGCGCTGACCGGCATGAGTTCGATGCTGGCCGAGGGCATCCACTCCCTCGCGGACTCCGGCAACCAGATCCTGCTGCTCGTCGGCGGCAAGCGGGCGAAGAAAGAAGCCACTCCGGAGCACCCGTTCGGGTATGGCCGGGAGCGCTATGTCTTCGGGTTCCTGGTGTCGATCGTGCTCTTCAGCCTGGGCGGGTTGTTTGCGCTGTACGAGGCTTATCACAAGGCGCACGAAGCTCATTCGGGCGAAGGGACGAAGCCTGGCATCGATCAGGCCTGGTGGTGGGTGCCGATTGTGGTGCTGCTCGCCGCGATCGTGCTGGAAGGGTTCTCGTTCCGCACGGCCGTGCGCGAGAGCAACCCGCTGCGGGGTGACGCGAGTTGGCCGCAGTTCATCCGTAGAGCCAAGGCTCCCGAACTTCCCGTGATCCTGTTGGAGGATTTTGCCGCCTTGATCGGACTCGCCTTCGCCCTCTTCGGTGTCGTGCTGTCGGTGGCGACCGGCAGCTCCTACTGGGACGCCGCCGGCACAGCGCTGATCGGGTTGCTGTTGGTGGGTGTTGCGGTCGTGCTGGCCGTCGAGACCAAGTCGCTGCTGATCGGGGAGAGCGCGACTCCAGAGGTACGCCGGAACATTCTCGCGGCGATCGGGAGCGCACCCGGCGTGGACCGCATCATCCATGCAAAGACGCTGCACCTGGGTCCGGAAGAGCTTCTGGTGGCCGTCAAGATTGCCGTGGGTGAGACCGATACCGGCGAGCAGGTGGCGCGTGCCATCGACGCGGCCGAGCAACGCGCCCGTGCGGCCGCGCCTGATCTGCGGCTGGTCATGTATCTCGAGCCGGACCTGGACCGTGAACAGGCGAGGGAGTCGTCATGAGGACGGCGTGATGGACCGTATTGCGCTGATTTCCGACGTACACGGCAACCTGACTGCGCTGCAGGCAGTGCTGGGCGATATCGGTGAGCGAGGCATCACGCGAATCATCAACCTGGGCGATTTCGTCGGCAAAGGCCCGCGTGGCCAGGAAGTGGCCGACATCTGCCGCGAGGTCTGCGAGGTGAACATCCGCGGCAACTGGGAGGACTTTCTGCCCGCGATCGAACCTGACTTCACCGATGAGCTGCCGTGGTGGTGGCGTGCAGAGTTGAGACAGGACCAGCATGAGTGGCTTCGTACGCTGCCGCTGTCGCATGACCTGCTGATGAGTGCTCGAGCGATCCGGTTGTTCCACGCGAGTGCGCACAACGTTCATACCAAGGTGCACACCGGGCATACGCAGCGCGAGTTCGACGCAATGTTCGAGCGCACCGAGCTGACGGGCGGCGGCCCGTTACCCACAATGGTCGGATACGGCGACATCCACGACGCTTACCTGAAAGTCCGCGAGGG
>JALYUK010000465.1 GCA_030853805.1 Actinomycetota bacterium
GTGCCGGAGGGATCGGTGGCCACCACTGTCAGTTCCGGGTAGGGGGCGGTGACCACGCTGTACATCGATCCGGCGATCGGGTCTTGGTTCATGAAGGTAGACCAGCTGTCGGGCATGTCCCAGATGCTTGAGCCGAACTCGGGCCGCTGGGCGCGGGTGGTGATCTGGACGTCCATGCGGCCGACGGTAATCGCGGGGGTGCGGGTTAGCCACGACTTAACTCGGAGCCACCGGACGGCTCGCCGTTTCGGTCTCATCTGAGCCTGGTGGCGACCGTGACGCTGGACTTCCGAAACGCTCATTGGGCCACCGGCTGGTCCAGCTTTTGGCCCGGGCCGACGACGACTTCAACAACTTTGTCCGGTGACGGATCGCTGACCGGCCGAGGATCCCTCAACGGCGCGACAATTACTGTTCCGCTGAGGGCTGGATAGTTACGATCTTGCACTTGATGAGTGCGCCGGAGCGTTCAATCTGACTGGCAGCTGTGAGCAGCGCCGTCCCGTGGCGTTCGGCGGCGGCCACGTAGATTGCGTCGGCGTAGCGAAGCGAGCCATGCGCGAGGGTCCACGCTCGGTCGACGTCGGACCAGGGCGTCCCCTCGATCACGATTTCGAGAGCTGCTGCCTCCTGTAGTGCTGTCGCGAGGTCCGCCGGCCGCAACGGATGATTCGGCCGGTTTGCGGCTGCGCCCAGGCCAGACATCACCTCAAATGCGAAGTGCCCAGGCGCGAGGAGTTTCTCGGTAGCGGGCACTGCAGCCAGTGCTGCGCGTGCGGCGTCTCCTCTCGACCCAGGATCGGCAACTACATCAATGACCAGCGAGGCGTCGACGATCACCCCGCTGGACGAGTGCCGAGCTGATCGGCCCGTTCGTGATGTGCTTGATCAACCAGCGCGAGGACCGCGTTTCGTTCGCTCTCGGGTACCTGCGAACCGCCGCGCAACCGCTCTGCGGTGCGAACGATCGCGGCTTGCCGCCGCAGGTACATCGCCTGGGCATGGACGGCATCGCGGAGATAGCTCTGCAAGGACGCCCCTTGCTCCGCTGCAGCTGAGCGGATCTGATCGAGGTCATCGGGAAGGACATCCCGAATAAGTACATTCGACATGCGGCAATGATAGCAATTTGGCTATCGCGTCTGCAAGCAACCTGCGTGGGTCGGCGCTCTCAGTCCGTAAGCTGATCGGTTTGCGCGCGATCGTGATCTTGATCGACGGCTACTTCGGGGCACGGTTTGGTCGCCGTAGGACATTCCCCCTGCGGGACGCCAGTTTGCATGAGCGAACAGCGACGCTGGGTGGTGTCGGTAGTGGTCGGTGCCAGCTCGCCAGCACCGCTCCTACGGGTTCTGGCGGGGCCACGCGTATTGCGGCGCAAGCCCAGGCGTCTAGTTCGCGACGAACACGTACTGCCGTCCGAGGTCGCTTCGCTCGGCGACGTCCAGTAGGGCGGTAGCCATGTCGGGCGCTGTGATGGTCATACCTCGCGGAGGCGGCTGGTTCTCGCCCAAGCGGTACTTGCCGGTGGCGGAGTGATCCCGAATTCTTGGCGCCCAGATACCGGTGAACTGCGCCTGGCTCTCCCACAGCACTCTCTCCATGCGACGCATGTCGTCGTAGGTGGCGCCGAGGAAGTGCTGCAGCAACGGGAGCACGGTGAACAACGCGAAAAATGGTTGATGCGCCCAGCTGTCTGCTACCTGCGATGAGATGACCACGATTCGTTCGACGTGGTGCTGCGACATGCCGCGGAGCAGGTTGCCCGTTCCCCTCGAGTACAGGGTGGTGGGTGCCTTGGAGGCACCGATCCCGACGGTGCTGATGACCGCATCAACACCGTTCAACAGCGGTCCGATGGCCGCGGGGTCGAGGATGTCGGCGGCGACCGTGGTGAGGTTCTTGTTGGTGGTCGTCAGCCGCTCGGGGTGCCGGGCGACGGCGGTGACGGTGTGCCCGCGGGCGAGTGCCTGGGTGACAACGTGCTGGCCTACCGTGCCGGTTGCTCCTGCTACCAAGATCTTCAAGGCGGGCCTTCTTCCGTTCGTTAGTTGTTGGGGCCTGTGACTTCGGCCCGAAAAGTGGACGTTCTCGAAC
>JALYUK010000487.1 GCA_030853805.1 Actinomycetota bacterium
GCAGAAGATGTAGTGACGAACTGGCCGATCCGTCACCGTCCGCCACCACGAAGCCGGTGAGCGGACCCTTCTTGCCGGGATCGACGTAGGTTGCCGACAGCCCGTAGGTCGGGGAGGTCGCGCCCGGCAACGTGACAGGTTGGTACTGCGAGGGCTGCAGAACCGCTGTGCCACTGGTCGGGTCCAGCGGCAACGCCCACGACGACTTCTGCGCCACGAAGGACGCACGGTCCTTGTGGCGGAACACGGCAAGCACGGAGCGCTGCATCTCGAACTGGGCCTGCGGGTAGCGCAACTGGGACGCAACCTGGGCGGGCATCTGCGAACGCGGGAGCAATGACCCCGGGAACACCTTCTGCCAGGCGCGCAGGATCGGGTCCTTGGCATCCCAGGTGTACAACCGCACCGTGCCGTCGTAGGCGTCCACCGTCGCCTTCACGGCGCTACGCACATAGTTGACCTCCGGTCCGGTGACACCGGGCGCCGTCGGCAACTCCTGAGCGCGTGAGTACGGGTACCGCGCAGAGGTCGTATAGCCATCCACGACCCACAGCGTCCGGCCACCCGCCTGGACCGGGTAGGTGCCCTGGTCCACCGAAAGCCACGGCGCGACCTGCCGCACACGATCGACAGGGTCGCGGTTGTAGATGACCCGCGATGTCGTGCTCACCGACCGCGACGTCAGCATGTCGACCGACCGGAAGGACGCGGCATAGGCCACCCGCCGCATGATTCCGCCCAACGCAACTCCGCCGGTGCCGTCGTACCGGTAGCCGGTTGTCTTGTCCCCGTCCGCCTCGATGGCCTTGCCCCCGACGACTGAGTAGGACGGCAGGCCCGAGCCGAAGTAGATGCGGCTGCGCGCGGCTTCCGGCGTGGTCACGAACGAAGGTGATCCCCCGCCTGCGATCGTCGAATCAGCCGAGATCACGCCGGTGGAATGCGTATAGACCAGATGACGCCCGACCCAGCCGCTCTGCTGCTTCGGGATCTCCGAAGGGTCGATTGTCCGCGCTCCGACGACCGTCGGGGACACTGCGGCGCCGCTACCGGTGCGCCCGGTGTCCAGGACGGCGTCGAAGGTAGAGGGCGGGGTCGCCTTCAACTTCTGGAAGATGCCGCCGGCCGTGACCGGGTCCAGCAACGGCTGCGGGCCGACCTGCTTCGCCAACTCGGCAGCGGTCGTGCCCGCCGGTAGTTTCGAGCCCGCTGCGTACGCATCGGCTGTGACACCGGAGACGCCGTACGCCGCGCGGGTGCCGTCGATCTCGCGCTGCACGTAGGAGGCCTGAGATTTCGACTCCGGCCCGTTCGCCCGCAGCGTGCCGATCACGTCGGGGTAGAGGCCCCCGAAGATCACTGCACACGCGGAGAGCATCGCGATCGCAGTGGTCGGCAACCGCCAGTTCCGTGAGCGCAGCAGCACCAGGAACAACAGCGCAGTGAGCACAGCGGAGACGGCCAGGATCTCGTGGATGGGCAGGGTCGCCGACACTGACGTGCTGTCGACGCCGGTGATGGCGCGGCCACTCTTGTACACCAACGCATACCGGCCCCACCACCATCCGGCGGCCCGCACCAGCAGGAGCGCGACGATCAGCAGACCGAGGTGGGTGCGCGCCAGCCGGGTCGCACGCAGACCCCCGTCGCGCAGCAGAATTCCGCCGTAGATGTAATGCGTGAGACCGGCCAGAACCAGCGACAGCACCAGAATGACCGTCGCGAACCCGATCGCCATCTCGATCAACGGCATGGTGAAGACGTAGAACCCGATGTCGCGGCCGAATTGCGGATCGGTGGCACCGAAACTGGTGCGCCCCCACCACAGGAGCGGTACCCGCCACTGGCCCGCCGCACTGACGGCCACCAGCAGCGCGAACATCGGCACCACCAGCATCGCGCCCGACCTTCGGAAGGGCTCGATCGAGACTCGGTAACGGTGCATCGCCTCCCCGGCGGCATCCGGTACGCGCAGTGGGCGGTACCGGTAGGCCATCCACACACCGACGTGACACAACACTTCGGTCAGCAGGAATGCGAGCGCGAACAGTGCTGTGCGAGTGAGTAGTTCGGTCCGGTAGACCGCCTTGAAGCCGAGGTTGTCGAACCACAGCTGCGATGTCCACACGTTGGCCGCGAATTGGCCCACGATGAAGACTGCAGCGAGGAACAGCAGTCGGCGCAACACCGGATGACGACGCCGCCCACGTAGCAGGGTGGGCGAGTTCTCGTGGAAGTCCGCGTCGCGCGAAGGTCCGAGATCGTCCGCAGAACTCATCGAGATCTTCCGTTCCTACAGCGGGCAACGACACACCAAAGGTAACCGCGTGGGACATACGGCACCATGTCAGGTATGCCGACCACCCCAGATCCGGGTCCTTCCACGTCGTTCTCCCCCCTCGTGAACTGCGCCGTCGACACCGAGAAACACGTGTCGCGGGCAGGGTGGGACCAGGCCCCGCGCTTGTTCGCGATTGCCCGCAACGCGGGCCTACTCGCCCGTGAGCCCGCCCTGGCCGCGCAACTGGGAGCCGCGGATGCGGAGGGGTTGAGCACCATCGAGCAGGAGGGTCTGGCTCCCACGTCGTCGCTGGAGTCACTGCTCGGCCGGCTCGCGTGGCCGCCGGAGGTCGATGGCGTGGCAGTCGCCGTCGAGCGCATCGTGGTCCCCCCCGAAGCCGAGAACGATCTACCTGCCGATCCCCAGCAGGCCGCCGACGCACTCGCCGCGCACCCCGACCGGGCCGACGTGCGCCTGCTGGTCGCGGTGCTGCGTGACGGCGAATCGATCTGCCTGTTGCGTCAACGGGCCCACGATTTCGATGACCGCGTTGCTGTCGGGTCGCAGATCGCGCCCGGGCTGGTCGAAGCCCTCCGCGCGACTCTCACTGCCTGAGACCGGTCTGCGTCGCTGCTCAGCAGGAGGGCAGGGACCCAGCCTGGCCCGCTGCCACCTTGCGTACGGCGTTCAGGGCGTCGTTGAAGGTGGCGATTCGGATCACCGTCAGCCCGGACGGCACGTGGCCGTGCGCCTCTGTGCAGTCCGATGCGGGAGCAAGGAAATATTTCGCGCCCGAGTCGTGCGCGCCGACCATTTTCTGCCGGATCCCACCGATCGGGCCCACCGTGCCGTCCTCGGCCATGGTCCCCGTCCCCGCGAACCGCTTTCCGGCAGTCAGCGAGCCCGGCGTCAGCTTGTCGTAGATGGCAAGGGTGAACATGGTGCCGGCCGACGGTCCGCCTACATTCCCAGCATCCACAGTCACCGGGAACGGCAACTTGTAACGCGGCAGAGGGTAGAAGCCGATCAGTGATCCCGCACCGTCAGGATTCTTCTCCGTCGGCACCTTCAGGGTCATCGGATTGTTCCCCCTGGTGACCTCGAGCGTGACGCTCGTGCCGGGCGCCACCTTGTTCAGCACCTGCCGGGCGCTGGCCAGGCGCGTCAGAGGCGACCCGTTGATGCTGCGTACCACATCGTTGACCTTCAGGAACTTCGCCGCGGGTGCGTTCGGATTGATCTCACCCACCAGCACGCTCTCCGGCACCTTGATACCGAGGCTGCGCAGCGCCACCACCTGCGCGGTCTGCTGCGAACCGCTCATGTCGGCCGCGTCCTGCTGCTGGACCTGTTTTCCGGTCACGCCCTTGGGAAAGTATTCGTCGGCCGATGCGAATTCGGCATTGCTGTTGAGATGTGCCGTTGCCCACTCCCAGACGCTGACCGGGTACTGCGGACCGCCGGCAAGCGAGACGGTGGTGAAGTCCAACGCCCCGGAGGTGGGGTAGGTCGGGTGACCGGAAACGGTGACAACGGGCTTGCCATTGATGTTGCCCAATGTGTTCTGCGCGGGACCCGGCCGGAGGATAGCCACCGGTACGTGGATCAGGTTCAGTGCCGCGATGATCACGACCATCACGACCGCGAAGACCAACCACCGAACGGTGCTCGGTTGCAGCCGTGAACCTCGCGATCCACCGTCCGCGACGTGATTCGAGCTCATACTCACAGGCCTACCCACTCGTCCTTGCCATCGCCGAATACCTGGTGTTTCCAAATCGGGACCGTGTGCTTCAAGGTGTCGATCAGCTGCGCACACGCGGTGAGCGCGGCGTGTCGGTGCGCTGCGCTGACGGCGACGACAACGGCGAGATCGCCCACCACCAACCGGCCCGTCCGGTGCACCGCCGCGGCAGCGGTCACGTCGTCGTTCAAGGCTTCGAGAACCACGTCGTAGAGAACCTGCTCGGCACTCGGGTGCGCGCTGTAGTCCAGGCTCGTCACGAATTCAGCATGATCGTGTGCACGCACCTGACCCACGAACAGACTGATGCCGCCGGTTTCGTCGTCGCTGACAGCGGCAAGTACCTCCTGCACCGACAACGGGCTATCCCGAAGTTGGGCGATACGTACCCGTGGATCCTGATTCATGACGAATCAACCTTTCCTGCGTCGACGCCGCATGATCGCGGCAGTTGCCCCCACGGCCACCGCTGCACTGGCAGCGCCGAGTGCGGCGGCGTCCCGGGCCCCGAAACGAGGTGTTGCGCGGCGGTGGCCCGCTGCATCCTCCAGCAGCACCGCGAGGCAGAGAGCATTGTCGTACGTCGGCTCCCAACCTGCTGCGAGCAGGGCCGCGGAATCGACCACCAACGGGTGCGTGACGAAGTCCAGATCGGACTCCGGGGACTTCAAGGTCCCGAGCCGATGCAATCGGCTGGCGATCGCGCCGGCCGTGCTGGCACCGACCTCGACCGGTCGCATCCCGCTGCGCTCTTCGATCTCGGCCTGGGTCAGATAACCGGGTGCACCCACCGGCAGCGGACCGGCGAGGCCCACGTCGATCGTGACCTCGACCGCTGCGGCGAGGTCTTCGACATGGCAGAACTGCCAGGTCGGAGCACCGCCGGCGACACGCAACAGACGCGGTGCGGTGAAGTGCCGGGTGGTCACGGTGTCGACCCCGCCCACTACGGATGCCGGCCGCAGGACCGCGATACGCACGGCGGGGTAGGCCGGGCCGACCTCGGCGAGGGCCTGCTCAACGGCGACGAGATCCGCTATCAGACCGTCATGTCCACGGGCCCGCAAGGGGCTGTTCGCGGGCATCGGGGTCGGGTTGTCGACCGCCGCCCCGTAGATCTGTGCGGCGGTGACCACGACGAGCTGCGAGACGGCGTTGGCCGCGCAGGCCAGCAGCAGAGTCCGCACCTCGCGCACCAGACGGTCACGTCGCGCGCTCGGATCCTCGGCCTGGTCACGCGACAGGTCCGTCGGCGTGACGACGTGTACCAGGGCATCGACGCCACCCAGTTCAGCACCGACCAACGGGCTCGCCAGATCACCCTGCAGAGCGACCACCTGGCCCCCGCGCCCGACCCACCGACCGGCCACAGCGCCGGCGATCGGACCGCCCGGACGGGTCACCGCGATCGGCTGGACGCTGCGCCCTAGGCGAACACGCCGATCTGGGGAACTCATTGACCGCCTGTCGTGGTTATCTGGGACAAGACGCATTCTCTCACCGTCTTGTTTCGAGGAGTACACATGAGTGACTTGCCCCCGGGCCGTCCCGGCGAACCCAACGACCCCGACCAACCCGATCTCGGAGAGCTGTTGCGCTCCCTGATGGGCGGTGGTGATCTTGCCGGTGCCTCCGGCCTGGCCGATGCCCTCAAGAGCATGGGTGCCGGCCAGCTCGATCCGGCGACCCTCGGAATGCTGCAGGCGCAGCTGCAGGCGATGATGTCCGCCCCCGCAGACGGTGGCTTCAACATCACGATGGCTACCGACATTGCGCGCAAGCAGGTTTCTGCTGCTGGCGATGCCAGTGTTTCGGCCCGCAGGATGGCTGACGTCGATCAGGCCGTTCAGGTGGCGAACCTGTGGCTGGACGACGTCACGGATTTCGCCGCGGTCGGGCCCGGCCGCGCCGTGTCCAGAGCGGAGTGGGTCGAGCAGACGATGCCGATGTGGCGCAGGTTGGTGGAACCGGTCGCGGACGGCGTCGGTAACGCCATCCAGCACGCGATGCACGAGCAACTCGGATCGCTCGGCGAGGGAGCCGGTGAACAGTTCGGGTTGCCGGCCGGAATGGACATGAGTGCCGTCATGGGACAGCTGGAGCCGATGATGAAAAAGATGAGCAGCGCCATGTTCGCCACCCAGGTCGGCCAGGCGGTCGGCGCACTCGCGGGCGACCTGGTCAGTGGCACCGAAATCGGCATCCCGTTGACAGACAGCACCGCCGTCGTCCTGCTGCCTGCGAACATCGACGTATTCGCCGAGGGCCAGCAGGCGGATGCCGGCGAGGTCCAGCTCTACATCGCCACCCGGGAAGCCGCACGGATGCGACTGTTCCGATCCGTGCCGTGGCTGTCTCCCGCACTCATCGCGGCCGTGCAGAGCTACGCCGGCGATATCGCCATCGACACCGAGAGCATCGAACGCCAGCTCCAGGACATCGACCCCAGCAACCCTGCGGCCATGCAGGAAGCCCTACAGGGCTCGTTGTTCGCCCCTGAGCCCAGCGAATCCCAACGACGCGCGCTCGCTCACCTGGAGACGCTGCTGGCCCTGGTCGAGGGTTGGGTCGACGTCGTCGCGGACCGGGCCGCAGTCGGCCACCTTCCGCACGCCGGCGCCCTAGCAGAATCAGTACGTCGCCGCCGGGCCGCGGGAGGCCCCGCCGAACGCGTCTTCGCCTCGCTGGTGGGTCTGGAGCTGCGGCCCCGACGGTTGAGGGATGCCGCTGCGCTCTTCAGCCAGTTGGAGGACACCGCCGGACCGCAGGCCCGCGACGGCGCCTGGAAGCACCCCGACTTCGCACCGAACGCCGATGATCTGGATAATCCGTCGGCCTACGTCGCGCGCAGCACAGGCGAGCCTCAGCAACCGAAGCGCGATGACGTGGACGCTGCGCTGGACGCGCTGCTTGCCCAGGGTGAAGCGGAGATGGAGGGTGAACACGGCAGCACAGGTGATCAGAAGCCGGGTCTCGGATTCCGTGGGCCTCAGACTGATGATGAGGGTGACGATTCGCCCGCGTCGGACAAATAGACAGGTCGGCTGGGGTGGACGCGGCATTCCCGCTACTGGCTGCTGACGTCGTCCGCGAACTGTCGAGCGATCGTGAGACTTCCGCGGTCGGTCGTGACCAGGGTGGGCTGTGGGAGGAGTTCCTCCGGGTCGCGCGCGGCGATCCGTCCTCGACCTGGCGCGACGGGCCGGCGGACCATTTTACCGCCAGCATGTTCGTCTTCGACGCGGCGCTCGAGCGGGTCTGTCTCGTCCTGCACAAAAAGGTCGGCCGCTGGCTTCAGCCGGGCGGCCATCTGGAGGCCGGTGATGCCACCGTGGGCAGCGCTGCTGCACGGGAGGCGCACGAGGAGACGGGCCTGCTGGGACTGGCACTGCTGCCCGGCGTCGTACATCTGAGTCATCACGCGCTGAACTCCAACTTCGGCTCATGCCGCTCCCACCTGGATGTGCGATTTGCCGCTGTCGCAGCGCAAGACACGGTCCCGGTCTGCTCGGCCGAATCGCAGGACGTGCAGTGGTGGCCGGTCGACGCGCTCCCACCGGACACCGACGACGAACTACGGACCGTCATTCCGCGCATCCGAGATCAGCTGCTCGAGGCGCATCCACTGCACTAGTGCGGTGCGTGCAGGATGTCGTCCTCATCCTCGGGTAGCCCGGCGCCGAAGGACACCCCGTCCAAGAAAGCCTGCGCCCGGTCCAGGTCGGGATAGGCCGACAGGAGGTCCCAGAACCCCGGACTGTGGTCGGCACGCAACAGGTGCGCCAACTCGTGCAGCAGGACGTAGTCCACGACGTAGGCCGGCATGCCGATCAACCGCGACGACAACCTGATCGTGGCGTGCGCCGGGGTGCAGGACCCCCAGCGGGTGCGCTGGTTGTCCACCCACCGCACCGAGGAAGGCCGCGCCATTCCGCCCAGATACCGGGTGGACAGTCGCCCGGCAGACGCAAGGAGTTCGGCATCGGACGGGCGCTGGCGTTGATGCTGTCTGGACTTCGTGACTTTCGCGACCATGTCCGCGACCAGCCGTGTCTCCTGCGATGCGGGAAGGCCGGCCGGCACCAGCACCACGATCCGATCTCCGTCGCGGTAGGCCGACACCGTCCGGGTCCGGCGCGCCGAACGACGGATCTCGACCTCCTGGCCGTCAGCTCGCGTCAGTATCGAGGTGCTGACACCGCCGCCACCGGCGCGCGCAGCAGCCCTGGACGGGCGTGACGGGCGCATCGGCATGACAGCAATCTAGGCGCGAACACCGCCAGGACGGCAAACCCGCGACGGTGACCCGGTGGATACAGGAGTGCCTGTGGATAACTGCGGCGCCGGACATTCGGCACTGTCAAGGTGTGGACTCGACCATCTGCAAGGAGCGCACCGATGACCTCAACCATCCCGCTACGTGCCCACCTGCGACGTCCTGGCGAGATCCATCTCGGCCTCGGGTCGGATGCAGCTGTCGTCCTCAGCGGCTTGACCGAAGCCGAGACCAGGGCAGTCGTGGCGTTGGGTCCGATGACCGCCCGGCAGTGGGGCAGCGCCCACCTGGCCAGGCCCCCCTCGCCTCGGTGGCCCGCCGTGCTTCAGCTGCTCGGCGATGCAGCCAGTGCGCTCGGAACACCCGCCCCGGACGTCAGTGGCGTCCTGATCTGCGGCAGTGGGAGCGTGCCGCAGGCAGTTCGTCACGTGATTGCGGACATGGGCGATAGACCTGCCCGCAGCCCCACCACACTGGCCGTGTTGATCGCCGCAGAACACATCTGCGCAGGAGCTGTCGACCGTTGGCAGCGCGAGCGCATACCCCACCTACCGGTCACGGTCGGCGCCCGGCGTGCCGTGGTCGGTCCACTCATCCGACCCGGTATCGGACCGTGTGTGGGCTGCCTGGATCACCACCGGGCGGTCCTGGACCAGGGCTGGGCTCCCATCGCCCTCGAGGAACCGTGGCGCGATGGGATCGGGATTGCCGGTAGCACCGAAGCGCCTGGTCGCTCCGCGGCCACCACCGTCAGTGCCCCCGCCGACCTGTGCGCCGTTGTCGCCGGAGTGGTCGGGCTCGTCACGCGCGGCTACCTCACCGGGGCGCCGCTGCCCGTCGGGGTTTCCCTCACCATCACCAGCCCTGTGCCGCGCATCCAGCACCGGCTGTGGCGGCCACACCCTAGGTGCTGCCCAGACGCGGAATGGCAATAAGTGATACTCGAGAGATGACAGACCTGCCTCGCAAGGGCATCGCCCGCGCCGCGCGACTCGCTAGTCTCCCGTTGGGATTTGGAGCCCGCACAGCGATCGGACTCGGTAAACGGGTCGGCGGCAAACCCGCTGAGGCGGTGGCTGCGGAGCTTCAGGCTCAAACCGCTGCCCAACTGTTCAAGGTGCTCGGCTCCCTCAAGGGCGGCGCCATGAAGTTCGGCCAGTCGATGTCGATTTTCGAGGCTGCGCTGCCCGACGAGGTTGCCGGTCCCTACCGGGCCACGTTGACCAAGCTGCAGGATTCTGCACCCGCGATGCCGGTGGCCTCCGTGCGCAGGATCATGCGCGATGAGTTCGGCACCCGGTGGCGCGGCAAGTTCGAGTCCTTTCAGGAGAAGCCCATCGCGGCCGCCTCGATCGGCCAGGTACACCGGGCGGTGTGGAAGGACGGTCGCGACGTCGCCGTCAAACTGCAGTACCCGGGTGCCGGCGAAGCACTGATGTCGGACCTTCAGCAGGTCTCGCGGGTCATGCGCCTGACCACGAGTTGGTTGCCGGGTCTGGACCTCGGACCGATTCTGGACGAACTCAAGGGTCGGATGGCCGAGGAAACGGACTACCTGCAAGAAGCGCGGATGCAGGAGCAGTTCGCGCAGGCCTACGACGGGGACCCGGAGTACTCGATCCCACACGTACTCACCGGCACCAATAACGCCATTGTCAGCGAATGGATGGAGGGGATCCCGCTGTCGCAGATCATCGCGACCGGCACCCCAGAACAACGCGACACCGCCGCGTCCCGCTACCTGCAATTCTTGGTGGAAGGACCGCTCAAAGCTGGTCTGCTGCACGCAGATCCGCACCCAGGTAACTTCCGTCTACTCCCGGACGGACGACTCGGGGTGCTGGACTTCGGCGCCATCAACCGGTTGCCGGACGGACTGCCACCGGCGCTGGGACCGCTGCTGAACGACGCGGTCGACGGCAACGCACAGTCGTTCGTCGAAGGATTGCGGCGCGAGGGCTTCATCCGCCGCGGGGTGCGCGTGGATGACGAGGCGATCCTGTCGTACCTGAAGGTATTCCTGGAGCCGTTGCACGTTCAGGAGTTCACTTTCAGTCGGGCCTGGATGCGCAGCATCTTTGCCTACATCAACGATCCACGCAGCGCGCAGTTCGCGATCGGGTTGAAGTTGAACCTGCCGCCGAACTACCTCCTAATCCACCGAGCCTGGCTCGGCGGCATCGCAGTGCTCAGCCAGATCGAGGGCACCGTGCCTGCGCGCGCCATCGTGGACCGCTGTGTACCCGGTGCCGAGTTCCCGCCGCTGACCTGAGCAGCTGGCCGCTCACCGACACAGACGGGCCGGGTGGCGATCTCCCACCCGACCCGATGTGCCGATATCAGTACTTGCGGTAGCGACGCCGCTGGATCCGCCGCGCCTCACTGGTGATCTCTCGTGCGGGTCTGGTTCCCCCGCGCGATTGCTGGTTACGTCCCGGTGGTCGGGACAGCGCCTGGATGTACTGCCAGTTATGCATGGTGAAACTCCCTGTTGGATATGATGATTCATTGGTCTTGCGCTGGCCGTGCGGTCATCACGCAGCGACCGGATGCTTGCGGGGACGTCCCCGTGGCCGCTTCCGCGCGACGATCTCGCCACTGACGAGTAGCTCCGCACCCCAGACACCCCACGGCTCTGCACGCTGCAGGGCGCCCGCCAGGCACGCTGCCTGCAGTGGACACTGCCTGCACAGCGCCTTCGCGAACTCCACGTCCTGGGGTCGATCGGCAAACCACAATTCGGGGTTGCCGGCGCGGCACGGTAGGTCGATTCCGGCTGCTACCTGCTGCGCAGTCGCGTCGATCAAATCGGTGAGCATTTCCTTCTCCTGATGGGTCGCGCCGGTCTGCGACCGGCACTCTCGGTGATGGAGGACCCGCGGCGGAGAACAAAAAAGCCGCGGACCCGATGTCGGGTTCCGCGGCCTGGAGAAGGACCTGGTGAGTGGATCAGCCAGGCGCTCTGCCGGAAGCGGAACGGGACGGGGCGAAGGCATTGCTGCCGGTCGGGACATAGGTGACATCGGTCGCACGCAAGCGCCTGGACACACTGGTCCCCTTGATGCAGGACGTGGCGGCAATACCCGACATGTCGATGTGGTGACGGATATCCGCGCGAGGCTCCGTGCGGTGCATCACAAAAGTCGTGGTCTTCATCAGGTCATCCCTCCTTCCACTGCCTGCGGCCCCGGACCGCCACCGAAGCGGCCGGGCTGACTAACGACGAGGTTACGTGCGGCGTGGTGACGCAGGCAACCTATTTTCTGGAGAAGATCTTCGAACGGATCAGTGATTAGCCGATTCCATTGCGGCAGTGCACTTTTGGGCTACTACGGCGGGGTCATCACCGGTCAGGACCGCGAGCACTGACCCGCCGTAGGTCGTGAGTTTGCGGGCGCCGACCCCGGAAATCGTGGCCAGTCCGGGCAGATCAGTCGGAACCTTTTCAGCGATCGCCACGAGGGTGGCATCGGTGAAGACCACGAAGGCCGGCACCTTCGTGGCGGTCGCCACGGCCAGACGCCAGGCACGCAGCGCCTCGAACTGCGCTTCGTCGTAGCTCGCGGGACAGTCCGAGCACCGGCCGATCTTGCGTTCGGCCCCCACCTGCAACGTCTTGCCGCACACCCGGCAGGTGCTCATCTTCGCCGCGCGGGTCCGCGACACCCGGCTGCTGGCGGATCGCACGGGAGCGGCCGGACGGGCGCCTTCACCGAGGACCGCAGTGGCCCCCGCCAAAAACCGCGACGGCTTCCGCGAGGCCCGGCCGCCAGGATGTCTGGAGGCTGCCCAGCTCAAGGTGAGGTGGCGACGGGCCCGGGTCAGGCCGACATACAGCAGGCGGCGCTCCTCGGCGACCTGCGCGGGGCCTTCGGCCATCGAGAAGGGCAACAATCCCTCCGAGCACCCGACCAGGAACACCGCATCCCACTCCAGGCCCTTCGCCGCGTGCAGAGATGCCAGCGTGATCCCCTCGACGGTGGGCGCGTGCTGCTCGCTGGCCCGCCGGTCCAGCTCAGCCACGAACTCACGCATTCGGCCGGCATTGGAGGTGCCGAAGTCGTCAGCGAGGCTGGCCAACGCGTCCAGGGACTGCCATCGCTCGAGCACCGCCCCGCCCGCCGGCCGCGTCGGAGACCAGCCGGCAGCAGTGATCACGTCACGTACGACTTTGGCGAGCGGATCGACCCCGTCGTCGCCGCGCATCGCACCCCGCAACAGAACCAGGGCTGCCCGTACTTCTTTGCGTTCGAAGAATCGTTCCCCACCGCGGACGAGGTAGGGCACCCCGGCCGCTGACAACGCAGCCTCCAACACCTCGGACTGCGCGTTGATCCGGTAGAGGATCGCGATCTGCGAGGCGGGGACACCGCTCGCGATCAGCGCCTTGATCCGCGCGGCAACGTCGTCGGCCTCGCCCTGGTCGTCGGTGTATGGCAGCAACTGCGGGACCGGACCGGGTGCGGACTGCGCCTGCAGCGCCATTCCCGATCCCTCCCTACCGCCACTCTGCAGAACCAGGTTGGCCAACTGCACCACCTGCGGCGTGGAACGGTAGTTGCGCACCAGGCGGGTCACGGCGACACCGTCGCGCCGGGCGAAATCGGTCAGATGTCGCGGGCTGGCGCCGGTGAAGGAGTAGATGGTCTGGGCGGGGTCGCCCACCACGCACAGATCGGTGCGCTCGCCCACCCACTGATCCAGTAGCGCCTGCTGGACGGTGTTGACGTCCTGGAACTCATCGACCACGAAATGCCGGTACTGATCGCGCACCGTGCGCGCCACATCGGGCCGTTCGGCGAGGATCGCCGTCATCAGCAGCAGCACGTCCTCGAAATCGATCACGCCGCGCGCCGTCTTGGCTTCTTCGTAGGTCTCGAAGAGCCGCGCCATCGCGGTCAGATCCAACTCAGGCGGTTTTCGACCAGCCGCTCGCGCGGCAGCGACGTAGTCCTGCGGAGCGACCATCGCCACCTTGGCCCACTCGATCTCCGCCGCGAGGTCACGGATGACGACCCGGTCCAACCGCAGCCGCAACCGGGACCCGGCCTCGGCCACCACCGGCGCCTTGTACTTGAGAATCTCCGGAGCCGGCCCGCCAACCGTCTGGGGCCAGAAGAAATGCAACTGACGCAGGGCCGCGGAGTGGAATGTACGGGCTTGCACGCCCGGCAACCCCAACTCCCGCAGCCTGGTCCGCATCTCCCCCGCCGCACGCGCGGTGAACGTCACCGCAAGCACTCTGCGGGGTTGGTAGGCGCCCGAGAGCACGCCGTAGGCGATCCGGTGGGTGATGGCCCGTGTCTTACCGGTACCTGCCCCGGCGAGGACACACATCGGACCGAGTGGGTGAGCCGCTACTTCCCGCTGCTCGGGGTCCAACCCCTCCAGCACCTGGTCGGCGCTGCCCTCCATCACGTCACCACCGCTCGCCGGCCGCTTGCGGCAACGGGCCGCCGTACCAGTCTTCGATGAGATGACGGGCTATCGACAGCGATGGGGGCACGCCGAGCGTCCGATCCACCAACGCGTCCGCCAGCTCGGCGCGGCTGAACCACTGCGCTGCCTCGATCTCGGAAGGGTCCAACACCAGATCGGTGCTGGTCGCGTGGGCCGCGAAACCTACCATCAGTGAGGCGGGAAAGGGCCACGGTTGATCGCCCCGGAACTGCACCTGCGACACCGTCACACCCACTTCCTCCAGGACCTCACGCGCCACCGCGTGCTCCAACGACTCACCGGGCTCCACAAAACCAGCCAGCACCGACATCCTGTTGGTCTGCGCACCGAATCTGGTGCCGCGCGCCAGCAGCAGGCGGTCGTCCTCATCGACGACCGACATGATCACCGCCGCATCCGTGCGCGGGTACTGCTCGGACCCCTCCCGCGTGCAGCTACGGCCCCACCCGGCCTGCGATACCTGCGCGGGCGCCCCACATCGCGGGCAGAACCCCTGCGTGCGTTGCCAGTTCAGGATGCCCAGAGCGGTCGTCAGGATGCCGACGTCGCGGACCGGCAGGTGCAGACCGACCTCCCGCATGGTGACCGCGTCCTCGGGCGCCTCGTCGTCGCCGCGATCGACCGCGACCACATCGGCGCCCGCGTCGACTCCGAGGAAGATTGCGAGTCTGGAGCAGTCGTCGTCGACCGGTGGGCGCAGGACGACGTGATCGCGCGCGACGCTGGCGCGATCGCCGAATACATCGAGGACCTGAGTGGCAGGGTTCGCCAGTAGTTGGCGCACCAGCTCAGGTTCGTTTCGGCGATGGGAGGCACGGTCCAGCGACGTGCGGGACAGGACGAGGTCGGACAGGCTTGTGGGTGTCGCAGGCACGCTCCCAGGCTACGGCCCGTATTTCCCCTACCGTTAGCGGTGTGTTGCGTCCTGCTCTGAGTCTTGCTGCCCTCGCCCATGCCGCGGCACCCGGTGTCTATCCGACGGGCGTTCAGGAACTGCCCACGCCGCCCGGCGCCGCCTATCAACTGGTCCTGGTCACCGACGAACACGGCGACTCCTGGACGGTCCGGGCTTCCCTCGACTCGGCCGCCGGCGCTGCGTTGGAAGCAGCCGCGAGCTTGTTGCGCCTGCTCGGTGGGCGGCTGCCCTACGCCGTCCCCGTCGTTGCGGGCACTGCGACGGGCGATGACGGCACCACCGTGATCCTGTACCGCGCGCTACCTGGATTGCCGCTCGTCTGGCGGGATCTGCCCGCTGCCTCGCCACTAGCGCGCAGTGTCGGAACCGCCATCGCCGCCCTGCACGATGTGGATCCCCGCGTCATCGAGGAGGCCGGTCTACCGAGCTACGACGCGGACGCCTACCGTGCCCGGCGGCTGGCCGCGCTGGACCGCGCGGCCAGCACCGGCAGGGTGCCCGCCGCGTTGCTGACCCGATGGGAACGCGCCCTGGAGGAGGTGACGCTCTGGAAATTCGCGACCTGCGTGACCCACGGCACCCTCGAGGGTTTCCATGTCCTCGCGGACACCGAGGTCCGAGCGATCGACACCTGGGAGCGTGCGTGCGTCGCAGACCCGGCCGAGGACTTCGCGGCTCTGCTCGCCCTCGCGCATCCAGACGCCTTCGACACGGTGCTGGAGGCCTACTCCGGCGCACGACACGACCAGCCGGACCCGCATCTGGAGCGCCGGATCCGACTCAGCGCCGAACTGCACCGGGTCACGGCGTTGCTGGACGCGATGGCAGCCGATGACGACCGACTCATCGAGCGCCGGACGGCTGCCCTGGCCCGTTTCGCCGATACCTGTGCGGACGACGACCGGCTGATGCCGTCACCGTTCGTGCGGCGTCGTCCGCCCGCTGCCACCGGGCAGGAGCCCATCGATCCGGCTGACGTGCAGGCTCTGGACGAAGGCGTCGAGGATGAGACCATCGAGATTCCGATCCCGGTGCCCGGCTCCGAAGACACCGCAGCTAAGGACACCGCAGCTGAGGACACCGCAGCTGCGGACGCCGCGCCTCAGGATGCCGCACCTGGAGATGATCAGGGCTCCAGCACGCCCTCATGATCGGTCGGCGCTGTGTTGGTTTGTGCTGAATCGGTCGGTGCTATCGCGGCGAGCAGTTCGGCGAGCTGCTCGGAACCGGGTAGGTCCGGCCACACCGTCTCGCCGGTGCCCGCGTAGTAGAAGGCGCCGGAAACCAGTTCAGGGTCGAGACCATGCAGTCGCGCGTAGGCAATGCGGTAGGCCGCGAGCTGCAGGGCGCGGGTGCGGGCTGCTTCGCCGCTCGGCATGGCCCCCGTCTTCCAATCCACGATGACGTAGCCCACGCCGTCGAGCGAACGGAAGACCGCATCGACACGGCCCCGGATGCTGATCCCGGCGATCCATGTCTCGAGGGCGATCTCAACATCGATCGGGGCGCGATCAGCCCACTGTGAGGCGAGGAACCGGTCTTTCATGCCTTGCAGGTCGGCGTCGAGATCGGCGTCTTCGTCGCCCGACCCGGGCAACGAGGTGATGTCCAGCAACGCGGCTCGCTGGAAATGCTGCTCGACCCAGGCGTGGAACGCCGTACCCCGACGCGCTGCGAGCGCGGGCGCGGAAGGCATCGGACGGCGTAGTTGGGAGGCGAAACCCTGCGGGTCCTGCGCCAACGCGACCAGTGCGGACGTCGAAATATGCCCTGGGAGGTTGACGGCCGCCTCTCGGCGGGTGCGGGAGGCCTGCCGCTCCACGAGTAGCCGCAGCAGCCGCCGGCCACGGTCAGTGTCCGGGTCGGCCAGTTCGCCCGGGTTCGGGGCCGTGATTGCTGCCGAGATCTTCGCCACGCCGGCCTGGAGGTCCTCCCGACGATTTTTCAGTCGGTCCCCCGGCCAGATAGCGACATTGTCGCTATCTGCGCGGGGGTTGATCGGTTCTGGATCATCGGGCAGGGGGCACCAGGTGGACCGCTGGACCAGACCGGCGTCCACCAGCTCAAGCAGGAAGCGCGAGGTCACCCGCGGAAACTTGCCCGCACCCCAGACGGCGCCGGTGAGCAGCATCTCGTGACGGGCGCGGGTGAATGCGACGTAGGCCAGGCGCCGTTCCTCGGCCACCGCATGAGCGCCACCCTCGGTGCGGAAGGCGGTCAACGCCTCCCGCAGCGCAGGGACGTCGCCCGCGTCCTGCCAGCCGAAGAACGGCAGACCGTCGACGTCACCACGCAGGTCGTACGGCACGCCGTCCAGACCGCCGGTCCACCCGGTGTCGGTGGTCACCCAGCTGCCGTGATCCAGCGGGTGCGCATCATCGCCGCTCCCGATGGCCCACCCGCCGTGCTTCTTCTTCCAGGTGGTCCGGTGCCCGTGCGAGGGGAACGTGCCCTCGCTGAGCCCTGGAACCGCGACGTAGTCCCATTCCAGACCTTTCGCAGCATGCACGGTGAGCACCTGCACCGCGGCGTCCGTGGTTTCCAGGAACGGCGTACTCAGCCCGCGTTCCTCCTTCAACGCGGCGTCCAGCCAGGCGAGAAAGCCGCCGAGCGTGGGTCGGTCGGCCTGCGCTGCGAACTGGGCTGCCACGTCGGCGAACGCGTCCAGGTGCACCCTGGCGGTGCCGGGCGTGTGCTCGGCTCGGGCCAGGACTTCGATGTCCACACCCAGGGACCGTTCCGCCTCACCGACCAGCTCGGCGAGCGGAAGTCCGGTCATCGAGCGCACCCGACGGATCATCCGCGCCAGGTGGTGCAGCCGGGTCAGGGCGACCTCGCCGATGTGCTCATCGGCAGGTCCGCGCCACCCGGCATCAGGAAGTCGTTCGAGCGCTTCGATGATGCTGGGCTGATCGCGGGTGTCCTGCTCCAGATCCTTCACCTGCGCGTCATCTTTGATCTGCGGGTCTTCTCGCTGTCTGCCGTCCGCGCCTCGGTCGTGCCGTACAGGACGATCCTGGCGGACGAGCCGGCGAGCCCACGCGTACAAACCGGCCAGATCTGCCGGCCCGATCCGCATCGCGGGACCGGTCAGCAGTCGCATCAGTCGATCCCCGCGAGTGGGGTCCTGCACCGCCCACAACAAACTCACGATGTCGGCGACCTCGGGGGTGGTGAGCAGGCCACCCACCCCGACGACCTCGACGGGCAGCCCATGTGCCTGGAGCCGATCAACGACCAGGGAGAAGAGGGCCCGCTTACGGCACAACACTGCGGCGGTGACCTTGCGGTGTCGACCCGGACCTTCGAACCACTGCCCGGCAATCCAGCGCGCGACGTGCTCTGCCTCGTCCTCTTCGGTTTCCAACCGGGCCGCGTGCACCGCACCCGCCGCCGCGTCCGCCCGGGGCCTCAGCGCGAGCACGGGAACTCCGCTGCGGCGCAGGGGTGCCGATGTGCGGTCAGCAACCTTCAGCACGGCGACATCGTTGCGCCAGCTTGTTGCCAGCGGCAGCTGTCGGCATCCTGCCTCGCCATGGAAATGCTCGGCGAACGCCGAGAGGCTGGTCGCGCTGGCTCCGCGCCAACCGAAGATCGACTGGTGCGGATCACCGACGGCCGTCACCGCGACCGGCTCCCCCGGCGCTATCAGCAGTGAGCGCAGCAGGACCATCTGCGCTTCACTGGTGTCCTGGAATTCATCGAGCAGCACTGCTCGGAAGCGGCCCCGCTCCATGGCCCCGACGTCCGGGTACTGCTGAGCCAGGCGCGCCGCAAGCGCCATCTGATCGGCGTAGTCCAAGCTCGTACGGCTGCGTTTCAACTCCTGGTAGCGGATCACTATCGGCATCAGATCGGCGCGTGCCAGCAGGATGTCGAGCACCTTTTTGTCCTCCTGCGACAGTCCCTTCACCCGCCCGGCACCAGGCAACGACGCGACCTGCTCGACGACGTCCAGCAGGTAGTCGCGTACCTCATCCGGCGTTCGTAGGTGCTCGGCCATCTCTCCCGCGATGTCGACGACCGCCGCGATCACAGTGGACTCATGGCGGTCGACCCGGTCCATCGGCCCGTCGTAGGCCGAGACAACCTCGGCCGCGAACTGCCAGGCTGCCGCCTCGGACAACAGTCGGGAGTCGGGTTCGATACCCATCCGCAGACCGTGTTCGGAGACCAACCTGCCGGCGTAGGCGTGGTAGGTCTGCACCGTGGGGGTGTCGGCGAGACTCTGTGTGCCGTCCTCCGGGTCCACCGGTGGCGTCCACAGTCCGGCGTGGGTCAGCTGACGCAGGCGTCGCCCGACGCGCTCGGCAAACTCGCCCGCACCCTTACGGGTGAAAGTCAGACCAAGCACCTCAGAGGGCTGCACATGACCGTTGGCAACCAACCAGACGACGCGGGCGGCCATTGTCTCGGTCTTGCCCGAACCGGCTCCGGCCACCACCAGTAACGGCTGATCGGGTGCCGCCTCGATGACAGCTGCCTGTTCCTTTGTGGGGGCCGGCAGGTCCAGGCGGGCTGCGAGCTGCAGGGCGTCCAGGGGCCGTCCCGATCCGCCGTTCACTGGTGCTCACCCAGCATCCGACCCTCTTCCTGCAGTGGGCAGCACGCGCGCACCGGGCAGGTGCCGCAGCGCTCGGATACTGAGGCTATGACTGTCGAGCCGGCCATTCCGTCAGCGGTTTGCGCCAGCAGCCGGTGCGCCCAGGAGTCGGTGACTTCATCGAGAGCGGCCTGCGGCTGCACCTTCACACCGCGCGTCCCCGCGGCCTTGCCGATATGCACCAGCGCTGCACCGGCAGAGTGCGTCTCGTTCGGGAAGGCTCCCTCGACCACGGCCACCTGATAGACGCCGAGCTGGGCTTGGCTGGCCATGTCGCCCTCCTTGGGCTTGCTGGATCCGGTCTTGAAGTCGATGACCCGGATGCCCGCAATGCCGTGCTTGCGCTCCGTCCGGTCGACGCTGCCATGCAGTTCCGCACGACCGACCTGCAGGCGCACATCGACCTCCACCCCTGCCTGCTCCCACCCTTCTGCTGCAGCTTTCTCGAAGTACCCGTGCAGGTACTCCAGCATCCGATGGGCCCGGGCACGGTCCCGTTCACTCATCCAGGTGTCGCCGAAACCGAGCCGCGGCCATCGCTCGTCCAGGGCCCGGGTCATGGTGGCCAGGTCGTCCGCCGCGAACTCTGCGGCGATCTCATGCACGAGAGTCCCGAGATTACGGGTCCCGATATCGGGGCCATCCGCGCCGATACTGCTCAGCAGCCAGTTCAGACCGCAGGTGCCGAATGCCTCGACACGCGACGGCGACACCGGAACCTTCGCATCAGGTGCCCGCAACGGCCGGTCGTCGGACAGCGCAGTCAACGCCCACCACTGTCCCGGATCGGCGCCGGGCACGTCGTGAGCTGCCAGGAAAGCCAACTCGGCTGCTGCCCGGTCGGCCGCAGCCCCGCGCGCAGTCACGATCTCGCGTCGCAGCGCAGCGACCGAACCGGACAGGGTCAAGGCGTCGGGGACCTCGACCGGCGTCCGGGGCTCTTCATCCTGATGCGTCAGCCGCACGGGCGGATCCACGAGGTCGAGATAGATCGACGGTTGTTCGTCGTCGCTCCGCACGGCTGTCACGAGCAGCTGCTCGCTCGCGCGCGTCACAGCAACGTGGAACTGGCGGGTCTCGTCGTAACGCACCGCCGCCTGCGCGCCACGCAGCGCCTCCGCCGAGCCCAGGTGCGCCTCGCGACCTCTCATCACGTCGACCAGCTGCTCGGAGCCGAGCAGTGAGCCACGCAGCCGCAGATCGGGCCACACGCCGTCCTGTACGCCACACACAGCAACCACCCGCCACTGTCTGCCGGCGGCTGCAGCCGGGGTGAGCAATGCGACCGAGGCGTCGTCGGGGGCACCGGGGACCAACCGGTCGCCCGGCACATCCTGGCCGCGGATGTGCTCCAGAAATCCTTCGGGTGCTGACCCCGGAAGACGGTCGTCATACGCCGCGGCGGCCGCGAAGAGCGCCATCATCGCATCGAGATCGCGGTCGGCCCGGGCGCCGGCAGCGCCCCCCTCCAGTGCTGTTCTGCGCCAACCCTCCGCCAGGGCGCCTGCTTCCCACATGGCCCACAGCACCGTCTCGGCAGTAGCCCCCCGGGCCCGTCCTGCGTCAACTCCCGCGCGAAGCACCCGGGCGATCCGTGCCGCGGGGGCGACCTCCGGCTCGTCCAGCGGGCCGGCCGATGTCACCGCCGCAGCAAGCAACTCGTCGCTGGACCGGTTACCTCCGACCTGCAGCTCCGAGGCACGCAGCACCCGCCGCATCCGACGCAGCACGATGGCATCGGCGCCACCCAACGGCGAGGTCAGCAGATCAACGGACGTCTCGGCGGTGAGCGGTTGCTCGCGGCCATCGCGCAGGGCGATCGCCGTCTCCAACAGCATCAGGAACGGTCGTACTGCCGGCTCGTCACGCACCGCGAGGACCGTGGACGGCACTGCGACCGGCACGCCGGCACCACTCAAGGCCCGACGCAGTGCTACGGCGCGGGCCTGGCCGCGCACAATGACGGCCATCTGTGACCAGGGCACCCCACCCATGAGGTGCAATTCGCGGAACCGGCCGGCGACGTAGGCGGCCTCCTGAGACGTCGCACGCAGCAGAGCCACGTCGACGTGTCCGTCGACGCCGGTAGGCCGTGGCCGGCGTTGACCGCCCGCGCCCACCGTGCCGATCCGGGCGCTCACCCGCGCAGCGACCGCGACTGCCGCCTCGCTGAGCCGATAGGACTGCGGCAGGATGATCGGATCGGCTGCGCTGCGTCGCTGGCTCAACGATTTCAGGTACCGCGGATCGGCACCGCGGAAGCCCTGCACGGTGGAGTCGGGGTCTGCCAACAACACGATCCGCGCGCCGGGGTGGGCCAGGACGTCGAGCAGCGTCGCCGACGCATGCGTCAGTTCCTGAGCGTCGTCGACGACGATGAGCTTGGTTCGCCGCTGCATCCGCGCCGCGGCCTCTCGGTCGGTTTCCAGCAGCCCGGCGGCAGCACCGAGAATCCAGGACGGGTCATATGCGCCAGGTCGCGACAACGCGGTGACCTGGTCGTACTCGTCGAGCACCCGCGCCGCAGCCACCCATGCGGGTCGCTGATGCCGCACCCCGAGTTCGTGCAGCGCGTCGCCATCCAGGCCCCACTCCACCGCGCGCATCAGCAGGTCCCGCAGTTCCGAGCGGAACCCCCGGGTACCCAGGGCCTCACGGACGAAATCTGGCCACTTCGGGGTGCTCTCCAGGCGATCTGAATCCTGCGCGTGGCCCGCCAGCAGTTCCCGCAGGACGACGTCCTGCTCCGGTCCGGACAGCAGCCTCGGAGCGGGCTCCCCAGCTAAGGCGGCGGCCTCCCGCAAAATCCCGAACGCCAGCGACTGATGGGTGCGCGCCACCGGTTCGCTCGTCGTCGCCTGCATCCTGGCCGTCAGATGATCGCGCAGCGCAGCCGCCTGGATGCGCGTAGGCGCCAGCAGCAGACACTCGTCGGGACCCATACCTCCGGCGACCGCCGCGACCACGGTCTCCACCGCGACCGTCGACTTACCCGTGCCCGGAGCTCCCAGGACCACGGTCATCGATGCAACGCCGCGCACCGCCAACTCCTGCATCTCGTCCAGGTCCGGACGAGGCAGTCGGGACTCGGCAGCCCTGCGCATCATCACCACGTGCGCTATCCCATCACCCTGGTCCGACAGTCCGCCCCGCTCAGTGCTGCGCGAGGATCTCAGTACTGCGCAAGCGTGGGATCGATCTGCTGCGCCCAGGCGAGGATCCCGCCCTCCAGGGAAGCGACCGGACCCGCATAACCGTCCTGGAGCAGGGAGCGCACCGCTGCGCTCGATCGCGCTCCGGACTTGCAGTGCAGCACCAGAGTGCGCCCGTCGGAGGCTCCGAGATTGCCGATGCCGACATCGTCAGCCTCGAGATGTTCGGCGAAGGGCAACGCCACGATGTCACGTTCGGCAGCGGTGCGGATGTCGATAACCCGGGCCCGGCCGACGGCCAACAGGTCGCGTAGCTCGTGCACGGTGAGCTCTGGTACCGGGATCTGCTGCTTCGGTGCCGACAGCCGGGTGATGCTCGGGTCGATCCCGCAGATCGGGCAGGCCGGATCAGCTGCCATCGGCAACGTCTGCCAGCTTCCGGCCAGCGCGTCGTGCATGACCATCCGGCCGATCAGCGGCTCCCCGAGGCCGAGCAGCAACTTGATCACCTCACCCGCCTGAATGGCTCCCATGGTGCCCGGGAGCAATCCGAGGACGCCGGCCTCCGCGCAGGACGGCACGGCACCGTCCGGCGGAGGCTGGGGGAAGATGCAGCGGTAGCAGGGACCCTCACCCGCAAGCCACACCGACGCCCGCCCTTCGAATCGCTCGACCGAGGCCCAGACGAGCGGGAGCCCGAGGAACACACAGGTGTCGTTGACCAGATATCTCGTTGCGAAGTTGTCGGTCGTATCGACCACGACGTCGTGGTCGGCCGCCAACTCCAAGGCATTCGACACCTCGAACCGGGCCTGCAGGGTCTGGACGTGCACCTCACCGTTGATCCCAGCGACCGCTGTCCGGGCAGCGGTCGACTTGGCCGAACCCAGGTCGTTCTCGGTGAACAGCACCTGCCGTTGCAGATTGGAGGACTCGACCACGTCGTCATCGATGATGGTGAGATGTCCGACGCCCGCCGCCGCCAGATAGGCCAGGACGGGAGCTGCCAGACCGCCGGCGCCCACCACCAGAACCCTGGCGTTCTTGAGGCGCCGCTGACCCGTGGTGCCGATCTCGTCGAGCAACAGGTGCCGGGAGTACCGCTGAACCTGGCCCGGGGTCAGTGGGGGCGCTGGCGGTATCAGCGGTTGGCGCGTCACGGGGTCGAGGTTACCCGTGGGAATAGAATGACCGGCAAACTCATCGGTAGGGAACTGCCACAGGCAACCGCCGCGCACAGTACATCGATCCGAGGACGGAGCCAGGGTGGCAACACAGACCGAAGAACACGCTCGAGGAGGGCGCTTACCCCGCTCCGCGCGGCGGGCCCAGCTACTTGAGGCGGCGTTGGCGGTCTTTGCGGATTCCGGCTACCACGCGGCGTCGATGGACGAGATAGCCGTCCGCGCCAGTGTCAGCAAACCAGTGCTCTACCAGCACTTCCCTGGCAAGTTGGACCTCTACCTCGCCTTGATCGACCGGCACACGACCGAGGTGCCCCGGCTGGTGCGAGAGGCGCTCGCGGCCACTCACGACAACGCGACCCGCGTCGCGGCAGCCCTGAGTGCATTCTTCGAATTCGTCGAACGCGACGACGCGGCGTTTCGGTTGGTGTTCGAATCGGACCTGATCGACGACCCCGCAGTGAAACAACGCGTGCGCCAGATGGACAACGAGTGCGCCTCCGCAGTGGCAGAGGTCATCGGTGAGGACACCGACCTCGGCCTGGAGCAGGCACAGGTGCTCGGGGTTGCACTGGTAGGTATGGCGCAGATCGTCGCCCGCTACTGGTTGCATGAGGAACCCGCGTCGCGGATGTCGCGCACGGAGGCCGAACGACTCGTGGTCACCCTTGGATGGCGGGGTATGGCGGGTTTCCCCAAGACGGGCGAATAGGCCGCCCAGGCAGGACGGCCTCGGAGTACCGGTGCAGGAATGATCGGGTGGCCGCGAGGCTTACCGTTGTAGGAAACGGCTCGTCGCACCTGCCGGTGTTCGGGCGGACAGCAATCGAAGGGATTCACGGTGGAGGTAAAGATCGGCGTGCAGCATGTGGCGCGCGAGGTAGTGCTCGAGTCGGATCAGAGCGCCGAAGAGGTGCGCGATCTGGTGGCGGCGTCGCTGAAGTCCGGTGATCCGTTGACCCTCACCGACGAGCGCGGTCACACCGTGACGGTTCCGGCGTCGGTCATCGCCTATGTGGACGTTGCTTCAGAACAGGCTCGTCGGGTCGGCTTCGGGAGCTGACCGACCAGCTGAACAACAACCAGCTACACACCGGGAGACCTGCGCAGCTGCGCAGGTCTCCCGTTCTCATCGGGGGTTCAAAGGGTGGCGGATCAGGCCGACAGCCCGAGGGCTTCCATCCGCGCCGTGTGGGCGTCGGTGAGACGGGTGAACAGGGCCGACAGCTGCGCCAGCGACATGCCGTGACCTGACCCGTCGGCAATCAGGAATCGCTCCAACGATTCTGTCTCGGCGATCGTCATCTGTGCCTGGGTGAGCACTTCGCCCATCAACCGTCGGCCCCACAGCGCCAACTTGCTGGCCATCCGCTCGTCATCGGTGATGGCGTACCGCAGCTGCTGTTCGACGAACACGGCCGCATCGTTGTCGGCGAGCACCTCCAGCATCAGCGTGCGACTCGTAGGGTCCACCCACCGGGCGCATTCGCGGTAGAAATCCCGCGCGATCGACTGTCCGGCATAGGCCTTCATCAGGCTTTCCGCCCAGTTGTGGGGGGTGGTGCGACGGTGCCACTCGTCGATGGCGGCAGCGACCGAGTCCATCGCTTCCTGCGGATCGACGTCCAACTCGTGCAGCCGCGCGACGATTGCCTCGTAGTGGTGGAACTCGCGCACGGCGAACGCCGCGAGTACGCCCTTGAGTTGCACTCCCGGGGCCATTCCCGCGTCGTTGACCGTCGCGAAGAAGCTCTTGAGCTCGCCGTAGGCCAGCACGCCGAGCAGGGTAGTGACCCCCGCCCGGATGACCGGGTCCTGCAGGTCGGCAGCAACGGGTTCGACAGCGGGCGCATCATCCATCCGCCGATGCTAGCGGGCTCAAATGCGCTGTCGGGGCGCCTGGTGGCACTAGACTGCGAATTGTCAACAAGGTGCCCGGTCGGCATGACGACCTTTTGCAACGAATCAGTCGACGTCGTACGTCGGCAACGACATCCCCCGATCGGCTCCCCCACAGCTCGCCTGCGATGTGACCTGATTTCCTGGTCCAGCACGCGGGAAGCCGTTCGAAGGATTGCCGTACATGAGTTCACCCGCCACCTCTGAAACCAGCACGTCCGAAGCCACCGCGTCCGAAGCCACCGCATCTGAAAGCACTGCGCCGGAAGCACCGGCGCCCAGCTTCGGCGATTTCGGCGTCCACCCGCTGATCGTCCAGGCACTGGCCGATGCCGGCATCATGTCGCCGTTCCCGATCCAGTCGATGACCTTGCCGGTCGCCCTGAACGGGCACGACATCATCGGGCAGGCCAAGACCGGCACCGGAAAGACTCTCGGGTTCGGGGTGCCGCTGCTGCACCGCATCACCTCCCCCACCGACGCCACCTACGCCGACCGACCCGCGCCCGGCAAGCCGCAGGCCCTGGTCGTCGCGCCGACCCGCGAGCTCGCCAACCAGGTCATGGGCGACATCACCACGGCCGCGGCGCTGCGCGGTATCCGGGTCATGGCCATCTACGGCGGTCGCGCATTCGAGCCCCAGGTCAACGCGTTGCGTAACGGCATCGAGGTCGTCGTGGGTACCCCCGGCCGGTTGATCGACCTGGCCGGACAGGGCCACCTGGATCTTTCCTACGTTCAGACCGTCGTCCTCGACGAGGCTGACGAGATGCTCGATCTGGGCTTCCTGCCCGACGTGGAGAAGCTGCTCGCGATGACTCCGGCCTCCCGTCAGACCATGCTCTTCTCAGCGACAATGCCCGGCGCAGTCGTGGCTTTGGCGCGTCGCTACATGACCCAGCCCACGCACATTCGCGCGATCAACGAAGAAGGCGACTCCGGGCACACCGTCGCTGCGATCGAGCAGTTCGTCTACCGAGCGCACGCTATGGACAAGGTCGAGATGCTCGCCCGCATCCTGCAGGCCCGCGGTCGCGGCCTGACGATCGTGTTCAGCCGCACCAAGCGCACCGCGGCCAAGGTGGCCGACGACCTGCGCGAACGTGGCTTCGCGTCCGCATCGCTGCACGGCGACCTCGGCCAGGGCGCCCGCGAGCAGGCCCTGCGGGCCTTCCGCGCCGGCAAGATCGACATCCTCGTCGCTACCGACGTCGCGGCCCGTGGCATCGACGTCGAGCACGTCACGCACGTCGTGAACTATCAGTGCCCCGAAGATGAGAAGACCTACCTGCACCGCACCGGGCGTACCGGTCGCGCAGGCAACACCGGGGTCGCTGTCACCTTCGTCGACTGGGACGATCTGCCCCGCTGGGGCCTGATCAACAAGGGACTCGACCTCGGCATCCCGAACCCCGTGGAGACCTACTCCTCCTCGGAGAGCTTCTACACCGACCTGGACATCCCCACCACCGCGACCGGCAAGCTACCGCGCGCCGAGCGCACCCGCGCAGGTCTGGACGCCGAAAACCTCGAGGATCTGGGCGAGACCGGGAAGTCCCACCGAGTCGGCCCGGCGCGCGGCGGAGCCGGGTCCGGCGGACGCTCCCACGGTGGCCGTGACGGCCAACGTGGCGCTCGCAAAGAACCCACCGCCACCCGAACGGGATCCGACAACGGATCGACCACGTCGGAGGACCGGCCCAAGCGTGCGCGTAACCGGCGTCGTACCCGCGGCGGTTCGGCGGATTCCTCGCAGGCTTCCTGAACTCAGCTGAAGAACGAAGAACGGGCGCGCTCTGGTGAGCGCGCCCGTTCTTCGTTCGTTTGCTACCTGGGTCGAATTCCTCAGGCAGAGATAGTGCTCGTGTCGATGACGTAGCGGTAGTGCACCTTGCCCTCAACGACCTTGTCGTACGCCGCAGTCACCTCATCGGCGCCGATGACCTCTACGGTCGCACCGAGGTCGTGCTTGGCGCAGAAGTCGAGCATCTCCTGGGTTTCGGAGATACCGCCGATGTTGGAGCCCGCGACCACCTTGCTGGTTCCGATCAGGGCACCCGGCGCGATCTCGTACTTCTTCGGGGGCAGGCCCACCGAGGCGAGCACCCCGCGCGGCTTGAGCAGCGCGATGTAGTCCTCGATCGGCAGATCCGCGCTCACGGTGTTGAGAATGACGTCGAAGTAGCCCTTGTGGTCGGTGAAGACCTTTTCATCCGTCGTGGCGAAGTGGTTCGTCGCACCGTACTTCTTGGAGTCCGCTTCCTTGTGCGTGGTGCGGGAGAGCACGGTGACCTCGGCGCCCATCGCCGCGGCGATCTTGACGCCCATGTGTCCGAGGCCGCCCATCCCGATGACAGCGACCTTGCTGCCTTCGCCGACGCCCCAGCGGCGCAACGGCGAGTAGGTGGTGACGCCCGCGCACAGCAGCGGCGCGGCAACGTCCAGCCCGAGGGCCTCGGGAATGTTCAGAACAAAGCGCTCGGAGACGACGACACCCTGGGAGTAACCGCCCTTTGTCTTCTCACCGTCGTAGCCGACGCCGTTGTAGGTCATCACTGCACCCTTGGTGCAGTGCTGCTCGAAACCCGCCTCGCAGTACTCGCATTCGCCGCAGGAGTCGACCATGCAGCCGACGCCGACGTGGTCGCCGACCTTGACGCGGGTGACGCCGTCGCCGATCTCGGCGACGACTCCGGCGATCTCGTGGCCTGGGACCATCGGGAAGATCGAGTCACCCCACTCTTCACGGACCTGGTGGATGTCGCTGTGGCAGATACCGGCGAACTTGACGTCGATGCGGACGTCGTCGCTGCGCAGGTCGCGTAGTTCGATCGAACCGGCCTTGAAAGAGTCGCTCGGTGAGGCGACGGACAGAACAGGTGTAGTTGTCATGTCATTGACGCTACGCCCAACACCTGGGGTAGACGCGAATCCGGTGAGATGACTCACACGTCGGGCTCCAGCGCTGCCCAGGAATTCTTCTCCGGTCCCACTGCCTGCCCTTCGGGGCAGTGCGCGCGGTAGTCGCACCACTGGCACAGCGCCGATGTCCGCGGGGTGAACGCGCCCGACTCGACCCCCAGCTCGCGGTAGGAGGCGTCCGCCTTCTGCAGGTCTCGCGCAATGGACTCTGCCTCGCTGATCTTGCGCTGCAGCGAGGCCTGGGTATGTTCGTGCGCAATCACCTCCCCAGTGGGCACGTGATGCAGTTCCACCCGCGTGCAGTCACGCCGGAAGAGGCGACCCACCGCCGTTGCGTAGAACGCCATCGCGAGGGACGTTCGCGCATCGTCGGCGCTCAACCCGCGACGGGAGGTCTTGTAGTCCACGACGACCAGATCCCCGTTACGGTCATCCAGGCGGTCGATCCGACCCATCATCGCCAGCACCGCAGTTTTCATTCCGACGGTGCGCTCGATGCCGGCGGGTTGAGTAGTGCGGTCGATACCGCGCAGGTATTCCAGCACCTCGCCGGTGACCCGCGAGCGCCAGCGGGTGGACTGGTCGGCGTCTTTGAAACCGGCCGGGAGCCACCTGGTACGGATCAGCTCGCGGACGCCGTCGGGGGTCCGCGCCGCCATCGGCAGGTCCCAGAAATCGCGTAACGAATTGTGCACGCTCAGACCGACCGACGTATGCGCGCGTTGCAGACGCCCCGGCGGAGAGGGCCTGTCCAGGTAGCGCATCCGGTAGGCCCGCGGACAGTCCAGCCAGGTCGTCAGGCGACTCGGGCTCGCGGAGTACAACCGGGGCGGCAACCCGGCGATCTCCGTCTGCACCCCGGCGGGATTCTTGTCGCTGCTCACGGCAAAAGGATCTTCGTCGGCGACGTGGCCTGCGCAACGATGGTGTCCAACACCTCCGGGGTGGTGAGATTCTCGCCGAGCCGATTGGGCTTTCCGGCGCCGTGATAATCGCTGGATCCTGTTGCGAAAAGGCCTAGTTCGAGGGCCAGTTCCCCTGCTCGCTGTACCGACGCGGCGTCGTGGTCGCGGTGCAAGACCTCGATACCACCCAGTCCTGCGTCGGCCATCTCCCGGATCACATCCTCGGTGACCACCCGGCCGCGCTGGTGGGCCAGCGGATGCGCCATGACAGGCACCCCGCCCGCTGCGCGCACCAGTTCCACGGCACGCACGGGATGCGGAGCGTAGTGCGACACGTGGTATTTGCCTCCCGATCGCAGCAGGGTCGCGAAGGCCTCCCCGCGATCGGCCACAATGCCCGCCGCTACCAGTGCGTCGGCGATGTGGGGACGTCCCAGCGTCGCGCCCGGTGCTGCCTGGGCTGTCACCTGATCCCAGGTCAACCCCGTTTCGGGTCCCAAAAGCTGCACGATGCGCTCAGCGCGGCGCTCTCTGGACTCCCGCGCCGCGCTCAACTCCTGCGCCAGAGGCTGGTAGCTCGGGTCAGGCAGATAAGCAAGCAGGTGCACGCTGATGCCGCTGACCGAACACGAAATCTCGATACCCCGCACGAGCGCGACACCGTGCCGGGCGGCAGCGCTAGCAGCGGAACCCCACCCGGTGATCGTGTCGTGATCGGTCAGTGCCACCACGTCCAGGCCCGCGTCAGCGGCCGATGCCATGACCTGCTGCGGGGTCTGCGTCCCATCACTCTCGCTGGAGTGGGTGTGGAGATCGATGCGCACGTGATCGACCCTACCGAGGCGCGCCGACACCTCATCCCGGGTTCGCGCCTCGAGGTTTGCGAGACTGTCCCCGTGACTGCGTCCCTTCCTGCTGCCTCCACCGCAGTGCCTGCGCAGGGGTCGGCACCGCTCAGTCGGGCCGCCTCGGGCCAGGGCCGGCCCGACCAGACCATCCCTATGCGGCGCAGTGGTTTTCGAGGCAGTGGTTTTCCCGTCAGTATTCGACTCTGCGTGCGACTCATGTACCTCGGAGCGGGCCTCAGCGTGCTCGCAGCGCTCGCCGAGGTACAGGCGCACGGCGCGATCCGCGCGGCCCTGGTGCAGCAGAACACGCACTCGCTGGGCTCGCGCCTGAGTCCGACCGACATCACCGATGCGGCGAACTTCACGGTGACGTTCATGGTCGGAGCCGCGTGTCTGAGCGCAGTGCTCTGGCTGCTTGTCGGGTGGGGTATCGCCCTGGGGTCGCGACGCGCTCGGATGATCGGCACGGTCTTGGCGGTGCTGTGCATCCTGAAGGTGTACGGCACCCTGACCCAGGGTGGGGCGTCGACGCTCGGGATCCTCATCGACCTGTTGCAGCTACCCGTGGCCTGTGCGGTCACAGTGCTGGCCTGGAGCGGTCGCAGCGCCTGCCATTTCAGGCACGCTCCGGCGTCGACCCGATGAAGCGGCGTCACATCTGCGACATGCGCGGCTGCCGTGCGTTCGCGGTGCCTGTGGGGTTGCTGTTGTGCGCCGGACTGCTGTCGGGGTGCGGCGGTAGCGCCCGGCCGTCGCCGACGCCGTCCTACCCCACCTCCAGCGTCCCCCTGGTAGCGCCGACGCCGTCGTCGAGCAGCACGCAGGCGCAGGCCGGTAGCGTGCGCAGCCGCGACGGGTCCTTCTCCGCCGTGCTGCCCGACTCGTGGGGCACGGTGAAGAGTTCGGTGACCGGCATGATGCTGTTCGAGCGGGCCCCCAGCGCGACCCACGGGATCCGGACCAACTTCAATGTGCTGCGCCAGGGCGCTGCAGGGGCCTCGCTGACGGACGCGGTGTCCCAGGCCACCGCCAGCCTGCAACAGTCAGGGTGGACCGTGACCGCTGGGCCCGGCCTGACCGTCGGCGGCATCCCGGCGAAATCGGTCATGGCGACGACCGCCGCCCAGGGCAAGAAAATCAGCGTGCATCAGTACTACATCCTCAAGGGAACGTCGGTGTACATCGCGACGATGACCTCGTCGCCATCGGATGCTCCTGCCGCACAGAAGACCGCCACGGCCATCTTCGCGAGCTGGGCGTGGAGTAGTTCCTAGTGCAGTGGATCAGCAGCAGGACGGGTGCGGAGCGACTGTCACGCAACGTTGCACGCACCGTCCTCGATCGGTGACACGATGTCGGGATGAGTGAAGAACAGCCGATGGCAGAACACCGCAGCAGACCTTCCAGTGCGCAGTTCCGCGAATTCGTGGCATCAGGGTGGGCACCGCGATCCGACGAGCCGACACCGCGCACAGCGGCAGCTGACTTCACGCCGGCGCGCCGAGCTGCTCTCGGCGCGCATTTCGTCGGTGAGCGTCTCGTCCTACCGGCAGGCGGTCTGAAGGTCCGCAGCAATGACTGCGACTACATCTTCCGCCCGCATTCGGCGTTTGCGCATCAGAGCGGCCTCGGCGGCGACCGCGAGCCCGACGCCGTACTCGTACTGGAGCCGGTCAGCCACCCAGACAGCTCAGACAGCTCAGACAGCTCAGAAACCGAACTGACGCACGAAGCGACCATCTACTTTCGCCCACTTGCCGGCCGCGACACCGAGGAATTCTTCGGCGACGCACGATATGGCGAGTTCTGGGTAGGTGCCCGACCCACTCTGCAGGACGTCGAATCCGAACTCGGTATCAAGGCGCGGCACATCGATGAGTTCAAAGACGCGATCTCCAAGGATGCCGGTGCAGTGCAGATCCGGGTCGTACGCGATGCGGACGCCTCGATCACCGCCATCGTCGATGAGATCCGGGCCCAGGCCGCAGGTACCCAACAGGCGAGCGGTGATGACGACCGCGGTGATCGAGGCGAACACAGCGAGGATCACGAGTTGGCGCGCCTGCTGTCCACGCAACGGCTGGCCAAGGACCCCTTCGAGATCGAGCAGATGCGGGCCGCCGTGACGGCCACCGCCCGCGGTTTCGAATCGGTCATTGCAGATCTGCCGGACGCCGTGCGCCGTGGGCGCGGCGAGCGCTGGGTGGAAGGTGTCTTCGGGCTGACCGCCCGCCACGAGGGCAACGGCGTGGGGTATGACTCGATCTGTGCGGCCGGGGACCACGCCACGACGCTGCACTGGATCCGTAACACCGGCGAGATCCACGACGGTGATCTGCTGCTGTTGGACGCCGGTGTCGAGGTCGACTCGCTCTACACCGCCGACATCACCCGCACCCTCCCGGTCAACGGTCGGTTCAGCGACCCGCAACGTCGGGTGTACGACGCGGTGTACGCCGCCCAGGAAGCCGGCCTGGCGGCGATCCGGCCCGGTGCGACCTTCGCCGACGTCCACGCTGCGGCGATCCGGGTCATCGCGCAGACACTCTTCGACTGGGGCCTGCTGCCCGACGGGGTCGACGTCGATGCCACCTTGAGCAAGGAGACCGGGCAGTACCACCGGCGCTGGATGGTGCATGGCACCAGCCATCACCTCGGCCTCGACGTGCATGACTGCGCGCGAGCGCGCGACGAGGATTACATGCAGGGGGTGCTGACGCCGGGGATGATTCTGACGGTGGAGCCGGGTCTGTATTTCAAGGCAGACGACGAGCTGATCCCGTCCGAGCTACGAGGTATCGGAGTCCGCATCGAGGACGACGTGCTGGTGACCGAGACCGGCCACGACAACCTGTCGGGGTTCATGCCGCGTTCCAGCAGCGAGGTCGAGGACTGGATCGCGCGGGTCTGGTCCGAACGCGAATGACGGCACCCCCCGCCTTCGCCAAGTCGACCATCTGCTGGTTGGAGATCGACGGGCGCGACTGGCCGGCCTGGTACGTAGCGGTCGGCGACACGGCCTACATCGTCTCCGGCGCGGGCGAGCAGGAACTACCCGACCTTCCGGCGACCCTGCCGATCACGCTACGGGTGAGGACAGCCCTGCAGTACGCGGGCAAGTTCGAGGCAACCGCCGACCGCCTCCGACAGGGAGACGAAGCGTGGGATGAGGCCGTCGGTGCGTTGCGTCCCGCGCGGTTGAACTCCACCGGTGACGACCAGGTGGGTCGCTGGGTCGGCGACGGCGTCGTATGGGCGGTTCGACCCGATTTCGAGCACCTCCTCCCTTTCGAGCGCAATGCGCCGAGCGGCGCACGGGAGCCGACCCCGACACCGGCGACCACCCGGGTCCCGATCCCGCGCCATCTCGGAGGTCGTCGCCGCCGCGCGGGTTAATCTGTGCACCGTGGCCTCTCTGACACGCGTGTTCGTCGCGCGCATATCCGGTCTGACCGTTCTGGACCCGTTGGGCGACCAGGTCGGACGGGTGCGCGACGTCATCGGCGTATTCACGTCGGCCGGAGCCCTACGCGCCATCGGACTGGTCATCGAGGTACCCGGTAAGCGCCGGGTCTTCGTCCCGATGACGCGCGTCACGGCCATCGATGCGGGTGCGGTGATCACGACCGGTCTGGTCAACATGCGCCGGTTCGAGCAGCGCACCAACGAAACTCTCATCCTCGCCGAGCTGCTGGATCGTGACGTCGACATCCGGACAGACGGTGAGAGCTTCACCGGCCTGGTCGAGGACGTGGAGATCGAGCAGAACGCCCGTCGTGACTGGTTGGCCACCAAGGTCTTCGTCCGTCGTTCTGCGGCCACCACGTCGGCGGCCTCCAAAGCCATGTCGCGGCTGACCCGTCGGCGCAGCGGTGCAACGGTGCTCGTACCGATCGGGGACGTGAGCGGGTTACGCCACCAGCCGGATGCGCAGAGCGCCGAACGGCTGCTGGAAACCTACGAGGACCTTCGGGTTGCCGACCTCGCGGAGGTCGTGCACGACCTGACACCCAAACGTCGCGGAGAGGTCGCCGCAGCCCTGGACGACGACAAGCTCGCCGACATCCTGCAGGAGCTGCCGGAGGACGACCAGGTGGAGATCATGGGCGGCCTGGAGATCGACCGGGCGGCCGACGTGCTGGAGGCGATGGAGCCGGACGACGCTGCGGACCTGCTCTCGGACCTGCCGCCCCTGCTCGCCGAACAGCTACTGCAGCTGATGGAACCGGACGACGCCGAACCGTTGCGCCGGTTGATGGAGTACGACGAGAACACCGCCGGCGGCCTGATGACCACGGACCCGGTCGTGCTCGGGCCTGAAGCCACCATTGCCGAGGCGCTCGCCCTCGTCCGGCGCGAAGAGGTCGCGCCGGCTCTGGCATCGTCGATCTTCGTGTGCCGTCCGCCGCTGGAGACCCCGACCGGCAAGTTCATCGGCATCGTGCACACCCAGCGGCTGCTGCGTGAGCCGCCGTCGTTCGCGGTCGGGATGATCATCGACAAGAGCGTCGAAGCGGTAGCCGCCGACGCACCCCTGGGCCACGTCACGCGCACCCTGGCGACATACAACCTGGTCAGCCTGCCGGTGGTGGACGACGCCGGCCGGCTCCTCGGCGCGGTCACGGTCGACGACGTACTCGATCACATCCTGCCGGACGACTGGCGCGAAGCCCGGCACGAGGGCCGCCGCTACACCCGGGCGTCCGCCAAGGACGACGGAGGCGGTTCGTGAGCGAGGTCGACACCGCGGGCAAACGACGAGGCGGTCGTACCCGCATCATGCAGGAGCGCCGCGACAGGCTGGATCAGCCGCAGGAGATCCGGCGCGGGCTGCTACCCCGCCTCAACCTGGACGGCGACCGCTTCGGCACCTTCGCTGAAGGTTTTGCGCGGTTCATGGGCACTGCCCAGTTCCTCGTCGGCATGACGGTCTTCATCGCCGTCTGGATCACCTTGAACCTGGTCGGTATCTTCGGACTGCGGTGGGATCCAGAACCGTTCATCCTGCTGAATCTGATCTTCTCCACCCAGGCGTCCTATGCCGCGCCGCTGATCCTGCTGGCCCAGAACCGCCAGGACGACCGCGACCGGGTCGGCCTGGAGCAGGACCGCACCCAGAACGCGCGAAGTCTGGCCGATACCGAGTTCCTCACCCGCGAGGTCGCCTCGCTGCGGGTGGCCCTTCGGGAGCAGGCCACCCGCGACTTCGTCCGGTCCGAGCTGCGCTCGCTGCTGGATGAGATGGAGGAACGCGGCTACCTGCATGCGCCCACACCGGAGGATGGCGACTCCCCACCCTTCGACGGGTGAGAGGGAGGCAGTTCTACACTTGTCGGTATGCCTGCCCCCACGATCGACGCTGTTCGCGATGCCCTGACAAAGGTCATCGACCCTGAGATCAAACGGCCGATCACCGAGCTCGGGATGGTCGAGAGTGTCGACGTCACGCAGGCCGGGCACGTCACGGTCACCATCCTGCTGACGATCTCCGGATGCCCGCTGAAGGCCACTCTTACCAGCGACACCACCCAGGCGGTCCTGGGAGTGGCCGGAGTGACGGGCGTCGACGTCCGCCTCGGAGTGATGAACGACGAGCAGCGCACCGCCCTCAAAGACCACCTGCGCGGCGGGATCAAGGACAAAGAGATCCCCTTTGCCCGGCCCGGTTCGCTCACCCGCGTGTACGCGGTAGCTTCCGGTAAGGGTGGCGTCGGCAAGTCCTCGATCACCACCAACCTGGCGGCCTCGCTGGCCAAACAGGGCCTTCGGGTCGGGGTCGTGGACGCCGACATCTACGGTTTCTCGGTCCCCCGGATGCTCGGGGTGGATCGCAAGCCCACCCAGGTCGACGACATGATCCTGCCGCCGGACAGTCACGGCGTGAAGGTCATCTCGATCGGGATGTTCGTGCCCGGCAACCAGCCCGTCGTGTGGCGTGGCCCGATGCTGCACCGCGCCCTGCAGCAGTTCCTCGGTGATGTTTTCTGGGGTGACCTGGACATCCTGTTACTGGACCTGCCGCCGGGTACCGGTGACATTGCAATCTCCACGGCGCAGCTGATCCCCAACGCGGAGATCCTGGTCGTCACCACCCCGCAGCAGGCAGCAGCCGAGGTTGCCGAGCGCGCGGGGGCGATTGCCCTGCAGACCCATCAGCGCATTGCCGGCGTGATCGAGAACATGTCATGGCTGGAACTCCCGGACGGCTCCCGCCAGGAGATCTTCGGCTCCGGTGGCGGCGCGGCAGTCGCGGCATCGCTCAGCCGGGCGATCGGTGCCCCCGTGGAACTGCTGGGTCAGATTCCGCTGGACACCAACCTGCGCGAAGGTGCCGACGAGGGAATGCCGGTCGTACTACGCAACCCTGACAGCGCCGCTGCTGTTGCGCTGCGCGGCATCGCCGCGGGCCTCGGTAGCCGCTCGCGCGGCCTCGCCGGGCGTTCCCTCGGCCTGACGCCCGCGGGTCGCTGACTCAGGTCGCTTCCACGTCGTACGGCGTGGAACGATCCGGGTCCCAACGACGCAGGCTCTCCTGCACTGCGACCTCGGGATTCAAGTAGGGCGCGTCTTCGGACGGCTCGCCCTCCTCCGGGTCATCCCACAACGCTTCCCGGATGATCTTTCTCGGGTCGTACTGGCGGGGGTCGTACTGCCTCCAGTCGACGTCCTCGAAATCTGGTCCGAGTTGGTCCTTCAGGTCGCCTTTGGCACCGTTGGCCATGTCGCGGGCCTGGCGGATGAACGAGCGCAGCTTGCCCAGGTACTCCGGCAGCCGTTCAGGACCGATGAGCACCATGGCGGCGATCACCAGGATCAGCAGCTTCCATGACGTGATCCCGAACATGACTTAGTTTTCCCGCACTCTCAGTTGGTGGATGCCGTGGTCTGCACCGCGACACTACGGTCCTGACCGTCGCGGGTGATAGTCAAGGTCACTGTTGCGCCGATCGGCTTGGAACGCAGCGCGACGATGAACGCCGTCGGGCCGGCGACTTTCACCCCGTCGACCGCGGTGATCACGTCGCCGGACTGCACCCCGGCCTGCTGGGCGGACCCGCCGTCCTGAGCGCTGGTGACCCGCGCCCCGGGACTGAGCTGAGCTTCGACCTGTACCCCGATCGTCGGATGCGCGGACTTGCCCGTCCTGATCAGCTCATCGACAGTGCGTCTGGCCTGGGCCGCTGGGATCGCGAACCCGACGCCGATGTTCCCACTCACCTGGCGCCCTTCGCTGGACCCACCCGTACTGGCGATCGCCGAGTTCACCCCGACCACCTGACCTCGCATGTCCAGCAACGGACCACCGGAATTGCCCGGATTGATCGCCGCATCGGTCTGTACCGCGTTCAGGTAGGAGACGTCGGTCATCGACCGCCCGGTGGTCACGGGGCGGTTCAGCGCGCTGACGATGCCTGTGGTGACCGAGCCGGTCAAACCCAACGGTGCCCCGACCGCGATCACCTGCTGACCTACGATCAACGCATCGGAGTCGCCGTAACTCAAAGCCGGTAGATCTGCCCGGTCCACCTTGAGGACGGCGAGGTCATAGGACGCGTCGGCGCCCACGAGCAACGCGTCGACCTGGCTGTTGTCGGCGAACTGCACCGTCAGTTTTCCGTCGGGCCCGGCCCCTCGTGCCACGTGGTTGTTGGTCACGATGTAACCCTGGGAACGGATCACGAATCCTGATCCGGTGCCTGCCGGTTTGCCGGTGGAGTCGGCGATCTGGATCGTCACCACGCTGGGTAGCGTGGCCCGCGCAATGGCGCTGACCTGCCTGTTTGCATCAGCCGCGGAATTGGCGTCCTGCTGGCCCATGCGGTGCTCGATCAGAGCGCCGGTCGCGCCGCCCGCACCGCCGGCCAGAAGGGCAATGAGCATTCCGGCGACGAGCAACCGACCGGTGCCCGATGACGAGGGATCGCTATTTCGCGGCGCACCGGGTTGTCCTGTGCGCGTCGCCGACGACCAGTCGCCCAGCCCCTGGTGCGGCTGATCCGGGGGCGTCGTCATAGCGGCGATTGTCCCTTACCGAGCTGCTCAACGCCCAACGGTTCCTACCATCGCAGCCTGCATCAGGGGATCGACCACCGGCTCACTGACGGGTGGCACGGGCGCAACGGGCCCGCGCCGAACACTCGCCTGCCGCACGATGTTTGCTGGTTGGCGTTGCAGCTGGCCAGTATTGACGGTGACACCGGACACCGGCACCTGCACGGCCACGAGCGTCGCGCCCACACACCCCGCGACGGCAAAAATGGCACACGCCACCGAGCGGCGGGCCGACGTGTACTGGGCAGGCGCCCCGGCGTGCAGCGTGGCCGGACCATGCCGGCGAATGGGCTGGGCCTGTTCGTGGACCTGTTGCGCCAGGCTCATCAGACCTGCCACCAGATCGTGCTCGCCCTGAGGACCGAGCGAAAAATGACGCAACCGCCGGATCAGCTCGCGCTGTTCGTCCACATAGGCCCGGCAGTGCTGACAGACGGCCAGGTGACGTTCCACCTCACCTGCCCCGCGCACGTCGAGCATGTTGTCGACATAGTCACCGAGCACCTCGCCGCCGTGAACTTCCCGCGCGCGCATCTACATCGAGCTCGGCGAAATGGAGGGCAGCGAAAAGCCCGGGCGGGCCGAAACCGCAGGAGTGATCGGTGGCGGCGCCCGGTGGGCCAGTGCCTCACGCAGGGAAGCGCGGCCGCGGTGGATACGGGAGCGAACCGTACCCAGCTTCACGTCGAGAGTGGCGGCGATCTCCTCGTAAGAAAGGCCCTCGATATCGCAGAGCACCACTGCCGCCCGAAATTCCGGGCTCAGGGAGTCCAACGCCCGTTGGATGTCGTCGTCGAAGTGGGCATCGACATAGGTCTGCTCAGGGCTGCGCTCGCGGCTGGGCAGACGAGCGGCCGACTCATCCGTCAGCGCATCGAAACGGATGCGCTGCTTACGACGCATCTTGTCCAGGAAGACGTTGGTCGTGATGCGGTGCAGCCACCCCTCGAAGGTGCCCGGCCGGTAGGACCCGAGGGAGCGGAAAACCCGCAGGAACACGTCGTGGGTGAGGTCCTCGGCGTCATGGACGTTGCCGGTAAGCCGGTAGGAGAGGCGGTACACGCGCGCCGAGTGCTCGGTGACGATCTCTTCCCAGGTCGGCGGTACCCACCCCTCGGGCGCCTTGTCCGGGACGATCGTGCGGCCGGTGGGAGCACGGTGCTGCGTTGTCATGCGACCATCCTCATTTCCGCCGCTGTGTAGGGCCTGTGTAGGCGCTGAGCCGACGTCACATCTTTGCAACGCTTCGGGGATCGGATTCGTTCTCGTCCTCGCGGGCAACGTTGGCGGCGTTGGCGGCGTGCACTGCGGACCGGCAGACTGACCCTATGCAGATACGAGCGTCCAGCTGGAGGTACGCCGAGGACTTCATCCCGGAGTCCGAAGCCATTACCGCCGCCGCCACCCGCGGCCAGCATCTCGGCGCGGCGCCGGTCGGCCAGGGTACCGGGGCTGCGCTACGCGGATTCGCCGCCGCAGCGCGGGCGACCGCCGTCGTGGAGATCGGGACAGGAGCCGGCGCCTCGGGGCTGTGGCTGCTGTCCGGCATGCCCGGGCGGGGCGTGCTGACCACCGTCGACGTGAGCGCGGAGCTACAGAGCGCCGCCCGCGAGGCGTACGCGGCTGCTGACATCCCCTCGTACCGCTTGCGGGTGATCTGCGGCAACGCGTTGACGGTACTGCCCCGTTTCGCCGACCGGGCCTACGACCTGGTGTTCGTGGACGCCGACGCAGTGGACTATCCGCGCTACGTCGAACAGGGCCTGCGATTGCTGCGGCCCGGCGGCGTTCTGGCCATCAACCGGATGCTGGGCGCGGACACCGTCGCTGATCCTGTGGCACGCGACGAGACGACCACGATCCTGCGCGATCTGGGAAAATCTCTTCGCGACGACCACGACCTGGTGGTGACCCTTCTGCCGGTGGGGGACGGATTACTCACGGCGGTCACTCCCCAGTAGGACCCGCTGGATTCATGGGGGTACAAGAAGGGCCGCACCACCGTGACAGTGGTACGGCCCTGCTCGAACGTCGGCTGACCCGATCAGCCGATACAACCCTGGATCGCGTCGCGAAGAGCTGCTGCCTCCTCGGCATTCATCTCGACCACCAGTCGGCCACCGCCCTCGAGCGGCATCCGCAAGAGGATGCTGCGACCCTCTTTGGTGACCTCGAGCGGACCGTCCCCGGTCCTCGGCTTCATCGCCGCCATGATGCTCCCTTCGGTGACGTGGTCGCACTCGCGTCCACGCGTCTGCCGTGTCCGGACAATCTGCTGCCCGGTACTGCCTCGCCATGTCGCACTATTATCGCCGAATCGGCAGAGTTGCGACAAATCCGCACCTCCGCTTCCGCTCACAGCCCGCACCCCAGGAGTTCTCATGACGACCCCGCCAGCACCTCAGGAACACCCCGTCGTCCTGACCCTGGTGGGCGGGGTCGCGACCGTTCGCCTCAATCGGCCGACTGCGATGAATGCACTGAACCTCGCGGTCAAGGAGTCACTCCTGGCGACCTTGCAAGAGTTGAGCGCCGACGCGAAGGTGCGCGTGGTGGTTCTGACCGGCACCGGCAGAGCCTTCTGCGTCGGGCAGGATCTGAACGAACATGTCGCCCAGTTGCGTAGTGGACAGATCCTGTCTTCGACGGTGGTGCAGCATTACAACCCGATCATGACGCTGCTGCACACCATGGACAAGCCGGTCATTGCCGCCGTCAACGGCGTCGCGGCCGGTGCAGGCGCATCCCTGGCCTTCGCCGCCGATGCGCGTTTCGTCGCCGACACCGCGGGATTCAATACGTCCTTCGCGGCCATCGGCCTGTCCAGTGACACCGGTGCGTCGTGGACCCTTCCCCGGCTGGTGGGTTATCCCGCGGCGCGAGAACTGCTGATGTTTCCCCGCACCGTCCCCGCTGAGGAAGCACAACGTCTGGGTCTGGTGACCCGCCTGGTGCCGGCGGCCGAACTGGACGCGACAGTGGCGGAGTACGCCGCGCAACTGGCGACCGGACCGACGCTCGCCTACGCCTCGATACGGCAGGCAGTCGCGTATTCCGCGGGCCACAGCCTGGCCGACTCCCTGGCCAACGAGGCCGAACTGATGGCGCGCACCGGTGCCTCGGGCGATCACCTCGCGGCGGTCGAGGCGTTCTTGTCCAAGACTCCCCCGACCTTCACCGGGCGATGACCGCTCGTGCAGAGCATCAGATCGGGTTGCCGATCGGCGGTATGAAGCGCAGCAGAGTCCAGGCCCACCACACCTGCCACCCCAGGGACAACACCAGAAAGATCGCGAAGCGCAGACGTACCAGGATGATGCGGTCGCGGCGCGCCCAGCCGACCCCCAGCGCGATCGGCACGAGCGGGAAGAGCAGCAACGCAAAGCGGTACGTGCTGGTCCAGACGTCCACCGCAGCAACGAGATAGGCGCCGTAGGCGACCGTCCAGCTCAGCAGGACCGGCCCCAGCGCCCTGGCCCACGGGCCGGCGACCATAGCGGCGAACGTCCCGAACAGCAGGCACAGTACGACGACGGCACCGACAGAGCCGAAAAAATGGGCGAAATTGGTGAACCACGGCGTGAAGAAGACCACGCCGTCCACCCGCCAGGAGGCCTGGGTATCGAAGTACGCGTCGGGCACCTCGGTGACGCGCGCGGCAATCTGCATCCACAGCACCGTTGCCACCAGACTCGAGCCCGCTGCAAACGAGATCCCCCACCAGTCACGCGCAGTCATCGCCCGAATGTCCCGTTCGCGCCACCGCCACCATCCGGCGGCGAGTACGACCAGCACCAACGGGGCGGCGATGGGCCGTGTCACACCCATCGTCAACGCGAAAAAACCCGCGGGCACCCACGCCTGCCTGGACAGGGCCAACAGGAAACCCATCAGGATCAGCAGCGCCAGCGACTCGGTGTAGGTCATCTGGAAGGTGGGCGATGGGGGCAGCGCGCTGAAGACGACGACGCTGGCCAGCGCTGCCGACGCTCCGATGCGCTCGCGGAGCAGCACTGCCATCACAGCAATCGCGGCGCCACCGAAGACGAGCGACAGCAGCGATCCACCCACTGCGAACGAGGCTCCGGTCATGAGCATGAGGGTCTTCACCGCCAGCGGATACAGCGGCAGAAAGGCCCACGCGTTCTGCTCGACTAGACCACCCGGACCACGCGGCAGCGAACGTGGATACCCCGATTCGGCGATCTGCTGGTACCAGTGCCCGTCCCACATCCGCACTTCGTCCCAGTACGTCGCCGCCGAAGCACCCGGGTGACCGGTGATTCCGGCGACTGGTTGATGACGGGCCAGCCAGATCATCAGTACGGCCGAGAAGGCACGACAGGCGAGGTAACCCAGCAGAGCCAACGGGATCAGCCGTCGATCCGCCAGTGCCGACCATCCCCCGCGGGAGCGCACCAGGACGACCGGCGACAGCACCGCGCTCATGCGCGTATTGCCACCGACACTCATCCGGTGCTCATTCACTACTGATTTCGGGGACGCAGCGGTGGCAGCCCAGGACGTGATCATCGACCACTCCGCAGGCCTGCATGGCGGCGTACATCGTGGTGGGACCGACATGCCGGAACCCGGCAGCCTTGAGCGCCGCCGCCAGGACAGTCGATTCCGTAGTGGTCGCCGGCACCTGATCGAGGGTGAGTGGTGCGGGATGCGAGGCGGGTCTGGCCGACCAGAACAGCTCTTCCAGCCCGCCGTGTGCCCGCAAGGCGAGGGTTGCTCGGGCATTGACGATCGCCGCGCGGATCTTGCGCTCATTGCGCACGATCTGCGCGTCGTCCAACAGGCGTCGGACCTGCTGTTCGTCGTACGCTGCGACGACGTCCGGGTCGAACTCATCGAAGGCGGCTCGGAAAGCGTCCCGCTTGCGCAGGATGGTCATCCAGGACAAACCCGACTGGAACGCCTCGAGCGTGATGCGCTCGAGCAGCGCGCGCTCGCCGCGGACAGCGACGCCCCACTCCGTGTCGTGATACTGCTCGTACTCCTGCCCTACGGCCCAGCCGCAACGCACCAGTCCGTCGCTACCGCGGACCTGTCCCGCCTGCGTCATACCGGCTGCACCATCGCCGAAAGGTCGACGCGATCAATGCGCCTCAGCGGCGGCGACAATCTTCTTCAGCACCCCGGCGTACATCGCCTTGGTGATCAGACCCCCGACCGGCCGACTGATGGTCGCCAGGAGCCGGGGCGCCGGTCCGACGTCGGTCGTCCAGACCAGCGTCGCGCCGCCCGGCGTCGGATGCACCTCGAAGTTCACCGTGCCGGACAGAACCTTGCCGAGTTTGCGAATTGCGAAACTACCGCTGTCATGACCCTCTACCGGGGAGGGCGGCGACCAGGCCGTGACGACCATCGGATCAGGCAGTGTCAGAGGGCCCAGCTTGCTGAAGCCTTCGAAATGACGACCGACACCCTCGGGCTCGTCCGGCACCTTCATCTGCGTGAGCGGAAAGTACCCGGCGTGCCGCTTCCAGTCGGTCGTGACCGCCCATACGGCATCCACATCGGCTCGGGTCTCACGCGTCATCCGGACTTGCGGCATTGCTGCTCACTTTCCTTGTTCGTCGGCGGGCTGGGTGTCATAGCTGTGCCTGGCCGAGCGCAGCCGGGCGATCTCGTCGTCGCGCTCACCGAGCGCCTGCACCAGGCGGTCCAGGACGTCGTCGACCTGACCCATCCGATACCCGCGCAACGTCTGGTCGAATCGCACCGACTCCACGTCCTCCGTGGCCAGCGGCGCATCGGGCAGGCCGACGAAGGGCGTTGTCGAGGTCGGGTCGTCGAGATGGCCGCCGAACCACCCGGCGATGCCCGCGAGCACGACACCCGTCACGAGCACGAGCAGCACGAGTAGGAACACGATCACGATGCCAGGGTAGCTACTACGACCGACAGCCTCACTCCGGAGCTGAGGCAGCAAGGACGCCGTTACCCGCGACGATGGCTCTGACGGCCTCAGCAGCCGTGTCGACGACCTGCAGGCGGGCGATATCGGCGGCCGCGATCATCCCTTGCGGCAGCACGGTTTCCTGCAGCCAGGCCAGCAGCGGCGCCCAGAAATCGCGGCCGATCAGGACGACCGGGAAGCTGGTCACTTTCTGCGTCTGGGCCAGGGTCAGCGCTTCGAAGAGTTCATCGAACGTGCCGAAACCGCCCGGCAGGACGACGTAGCCCTGGGCGTACTTCACGAACATCGTCTTGCGCACCATGAAATAGCGGAAGTTGATGCCCAGGTCGACGTAGTCGTTCAACCCTGATTCGAACGGCAACTCGATACCCAGACCGATGCTGGCACCGCCCGCTTCATGGGCGCCCTTGTTCGCGGCCTCCATCACGCCTGGCCCGCCACCGGTGATCACGGCGTACCCCGCCTGCACCAGGAGCTTTCCGACCTGTTCCGCCAGCAGATAGAACTGCGAATCCGGATTCATCCGCGCCGAACCGAAAACGCTGATCGCCGGTCCGAGCTCGGCGAGGGCGCCGAAACCCTCGACGAACTCGGCCTGGATGCGCATCACCCGCCACGGGTCGGTGTGCAGCCAGTCGCTGTCCTGATCACGGTCCAGCAGCCGCTGGTCGGTCGTGGTCGACGGGACGAGCTTGCCGCGCAATGTGCTCGCCCCCTTGCGGTACGTGCCGTGGACACCCTGGCTACTCATGCCAGCCACCGCCGCATCGCCTCCAGGGCCTGCTCGATCTGCTGCTCGGGACACTGTTCGTCATCGGTATGCGCGTAATTGGGATCACCGGGGCCGAAGTTGACGGCGGGTATGTCGAGCGCTGCAAACCGTGCCACGTCCGTCCAGCCCTCCTTGGCCGTGACTGGCAGGCCCAACGCCGCAACGAACGCCTTCGCTGCGGGTTGATCCAACCCTGGACGCGCGCCGATCGCGCAGTCGCCGAGCACAACGTCGTACCCCTTGAATACCTCGCAGACGTGTGCAAGCGCCTCGGCTGCCGACTTGTCGGGTGCAAACCGGTAGTTCACGCTGACCGTGCACCGGTCGGGGATCACATTTCCGGCAATACCGCCGCTGATCCCGACTGCGTTGAGCGCCTCGTGATAGTCCAGGCCGTCGACAGTGACCGTTGCCGGCTCGTACGCCGTCAGACGCGACAGCAGCTGGGCGGCACCGTGGATGGCATTGCGCCCGTTCCACGGTCGCGCCGAATGGGCAGAGATCCCGTCCACAGTGACCTCGACCCGCAGGGTGCCCTTGCAGCCGCCCTCGATACCCCCGTCGGTCGGCTCGAGCAACACTGCGAAGTCAGCGTCGAGCAGATCGGGCTGCTGCTCACCGATCCGTTTCAGTCCGTTGAACTCATCCTCGATCTCCTCGCAGTCGTAGAAGATGTAGGTGACGTCGCGGGTGGGTTCGCTGACTTCGGCAGCAAGTTTCAGCTGCACCGCGACCCCGCCCTTCATGTCCGTCGTACCGCGCCCGATCAGCATCCCGTCGACCCGCCGTACCGGCAGATTCGGCGGATCGGTCAACGGCACCGTGTCCAGATGCCCTGCCAGCACCACCCGCTCGTCACGACCTAATTGGGTGCGCGCGACGATCACGTTGCCGTCCCGGATCACGTCCAGGTGGGTGGCGCCCAACAACGCCTGCTCGACCGCGTCGGCGATCGCACGCTCACCTCGGCTGACGGAGGCGATGTTGCACAGGTCGACGGTGAGATCGACGACGTTCTTGGTCAGGTCCAGGACCTCGGGGCTCGACATACCGCCATCCTGACCTACCCCGGTGGCCGGCTACCCGGCGACGCGCGGCGAACCGGAAGCAGTTGATACCCCCTGGGGGTAAGGATTAGCATCGAGGGATACTTCGAGGCAGCTGTAGGACCGCGCTGTCGGGCCTGCCGACCACCTTCAACACAACCTCTGAGGACGCCGCATGACCGCAACTGACTCGACCACCCCCGCCACTCCCGACCCGGGGTACGTCGACACCAAAGCCGATCACCTCAAACGGCTGCGCCGCGTCGAAGGTCAGGTGCGCGGATT
>JALYUK010000501.1 GCA_030853805.1 Actinomycetota bacterium
GCAGAACACTCCACTAAGTTTCTTTGCCATCGGTCTCAGCTTCCTTCCGTCAGACGCCAGTGCTCAGCGAAAGTACGCACACTTTCGTCGGTGATGTCGTTATCGATAACTGCGCTCACGAGGTCGAAAGGACACGCGGCGGCATCCGCCCCGGCTATGGCAGCGTCGGTGAAATCTTGTGGCGTGTTGATGCTGGCAGCGATGACTTTTGTTTTACAGTTCTTCGCCGACAACATCTGACTTATCGATCGCACGACCTCAAGGCCGTCGCCGCCTGCGCGGGTGGCGCGGCCGACGTAGATCGCTAAGTATTCGGCTCCGGTGGCTGCAGCCGCGATTGCCTGAGCCGTCGTGACGATCCCAGTCAGGTCGACCAGTAAGTTCGCGCGTCGCAAGTCCGGTAGGACCCGCAGAGCCGATCGGGTGAAGGGCAACTTCACAATGAGTCGACCCTTGCAAATCGCGGAGAATTCCTCTACCTGGGTTAGAATTTCCGTCGGGTCCGATGCGGTCGTTTGCATATGCACGTCACCGTTAAGTAGGTCCAGGCAGTCGGCAAGGTCAGAGCGCCAGTCCACACCCGATTGCGAGACGACGGTGGGGTTGGTAATGATGTGTCGAATACCAAAGTCCCTTACTTCTCGAACTTCGCTCGGGACGATGCTTGCAATGTAAGTTTCCATATACTTTCCTTACGTTCATTTGATTGTGCCTATTGGGCATAGTTATCCTGTGCGTGCAATTCGAATATCTATAACTGAGGATTCTGATCGATGAGTTCTTGTATTTTTTCACTCGTCGGAATAGCGCGCACACTGCCCAAACCGGTGGTCGACAACGCAGCTGCAGCCAGCGCCCACTCACACGCCTGTGGCACGTTCGCTCCGCGGGCAATCGCGGCGGCAAGTGCGCCGGTAAATGTGTCCCCGGCGCCCGTGGTGTCGATGGCATCAACCCGATGGGTGGGCATCTGCTGTAGGTAACCATCAGGGCCTGCTGTCATGCATCCAGAGCGACCCATGGTGATAACCACCCATCTCCCGGTCACGGCCTGCAAATCTGCGGCAAGCTGCGCGGGGTCCGCAGCGACGTAAAGGTTGCCGTGAAGGGCACCAAGTAGCTCGTGGGCTTCGCCCTCATTCGGTACCAGTACCTCGATGCCCTGCAGCGTTTCGAGTGGCACCGGACGAAACGGGGCCGGATTGAGCACAACGGTGGCGCCAATCGAGCGCCCCCACTGCACGGAGTGAGCCACGACGTCCTGGGGCACCTCGTGTTGGCAAACGATGACCCGTGGGTTGCTGCTCAGCCCCGCCCTGGCAGCATCGACATCCGCTCCGGTGAGCGCATCGTTTGCGCCCGGGTACACAGCGATCGAGTTTTCCTGGTGGGTGTCCAGGTGCACCAGACCCACTCCCGTGGGGACGTCACGGGTGCGCTGCAGGAAGTCCGTCACGACACCCTCGCGTCGGAAGGTGCCCTCAGCCATGCCGGCGTGATCGTCATCACCGACCCGTCCAACAAATGCGACGGTTGCACCAGAGCGAACGGCGGCTATCGCTGCGTTCGCGCCTTTTCCGCCCGGCCCGACGTCGTACCGGTCGCCAATCAACGTCTCACCCGGTTGAGGTAGGTGCGCGGTGCGCACAACGATCCCGACGACGAAACTACCCACCACGACAACATCAACTTGTCCTGTAGAGCTGGTTTCCTGGCTCATCTGGCCACCACGTCACTTGTCTTTGGCGCAGTGCGTGCCCCAAGCCACGACCCAGCATCGAGGGTGACCCTGAACGCCATCAGGTCCGCTCGCGCCAGTCGTTCCGTGTATTCGACCGGAACGCCGCTCTCTGTCCACGTGGTTCGAGTCGTTGACAGCAACGGCGCCTGAGGGGGCACCCCGAGCACCTGAGCAGCCTCGTCGTCAGCTGATACCGCGATGATCCGCTCCGTCCCACGCGCGATCCGCAGGCCGAACGTATCGGCAAGGAGAACGTAGAGGGATCCGGCGAGATCCTGCTCCAAGATGCCGGGCACGGCCTGCAGCGACAGGTGGGCAACCTCCAACATGCAGGGCGTGCCAGACATCAAGCGCAACCGCTTGATAGTCACGACCGGGTCACCAACCTCCAGATTGAGGTGCGGCGCATTCTTCGCTGTCGCGCTACCCACTCCCGCGGCAAGCACTTCAGAAGAGGGGACGTGGCCGAGCCTGGTCATTACCCGGCTGAACCCCTCAGGTGCCTGCAAAGCTTCTTCGTCGTTGCCGGCAGTCACGAAAGTGCCCCGTCCACGCTGGGTACGCAACACACCCTCTTGAGTCAGATCGGCAATCGCACGTCGAACGGTGATCCGGCTCAACCCAGTAGCGCGAATAATCTCGCTCTCCGACGGAAACCGGGCTGAAACCCCGAGCGCCGTGGCCATGGAGCGCATCCGGTCACGCAGCTGCACATACAAAGGGAGCGAGCTCGTCTCATCCACGACGAGATGCTCTCGAGTCTGCGCGAACGTCAGCTCACTAGAAACGGCCATACCTCATGGAACACTTGTTATAACGTCATGTCAAGTAGTTTTGAGATCTACGTCTCACTCGACGGGATCCGAGTAACCGCACTCAGCGATACCAGTCGTCTCGTAAGGCATAGGTTGCGAGACGTCTCACCAGCCACTCCCCCCGCCACCAGCAGATCGCCAGCTTTCTGCGGTTCGGCGATTCTCGTAACCATGTCTTACAACCTCGTGGGTGGATCCAAGGCGAATTCAGGTGGTGAGTGCAACACCCTGAGTTTTATGGGGTGTCGTCGATGGGTCGACCGTGGTCGCCGTTGAGTGTTCGTTTGGCTTTCTGGGAGGGGCTGCGTGAAGGGCTGCCGGTAGCA
>JALYUK010000026.1 GCA_030853805.1 Actinomycetota bacterium
ACCGTCAGACCCGCCGCCTCGGCTGCGGTCGCGAAGGACAGGGCATCGTCGCCGAGCGGGAACCAGACGAAGTTCGCCTGGGTCACTGGCAGCTCCCAGCCCTGCGCGACCAGTGCTGCGACCACGCGGTCGCGTTCGGCGACCAGAGCATCGACCCGCTCCAGCAGCTCGCCCTCGGCATCCAGACTCGCCACGGCAGCCCGCTGGGCGATCTCGCTGACCCCGAACGGTGTCGCGGCCTTGCGTAGGGCCTCGGCGATCCGGGGCGCCGCGACCGCGTATCCCACGCGTAGCCCGGCCAGCCCGTACGCCTTGGAGAAGGTCCGCAACACGGCGACGTTGGGGTGGGCTGCGACGACTTCCATACCGCGCACGGCGTCCTGGTCGCGGACGAACTCCAGGTAGGCCTCATCCACCACGACCAGCACCGAGGACGGCACCCGGGCGAGGAAGTCCTCCAGCTCCGCCGCGCCGACGGCAGGCCCGGTGGGGTTGTTGGGGGTGCAGACCAGCACGAGTCGGGTGCGGTCGGTGATCGCATCAGCCATCGCCGACAGGTCGTGCCGAGCCTCGGCGTCCAGCGGCACCTGCACCGAGGTAGCGCCCGCGAGCGCGATCACGATGGGGTAGGCCTCGAAGCTGCGCCACGCGTAGACGACCTCGTCACCCGGGTCGCAGGTGATCTGCAGCAGTTGGGCGAGCACGCCCACACTGCCGGTTCCCGTGGCGATCCGGTCGGGGCTGACACCGAGCGCGCGACCGATCCGCTCGGTCATCGCTGTCACGGCCATATCGGGGTAGCGGTTCAGATTGGCAGCGGCATCTGCGACTTCGGCGAGCACCGACGGCAGCGGCGGGTACGGGTTCTCGTTGGAGCTGATCTTGTACGCCGTGACGTCGGTGCGCGTAGTCGCCGGTTTACCCGGACGGTAGGCGGGCACGGAATCCAGCACGCGCCGTAGCGCTACCTCAGGTGGATCGTTCTCGGACGGGTGCGTCACAGCCGTGGGCCCTGCAGGCCGGAGTCCAACTTCTCCAGCATTTCCCGACCCTGCTGGGCGAACTTGTGCTCGACCAGTACTTCGTAGCGGGTGGCGACGATGGTGCTGACGGAGGTGAAGTCGCGGCGTCCCTGCGACATCGAGTAGCCGATCGCGGCGTAGACCACACCGAAGACCGCACCGAAGACGATGCCACCGAAGATCACCCCGGCCTTGTTGCTGTTGGCGTCGAAGACCGACAGCAGCAACCCGATGAGCAACCCGATCCACGCACCGGAGGCGACGCCACTACCGATGACCCGACCCCAGGTGAGGCGGGCAGTCACGCGCTCAACCTGTTTGAGGTCGGTGCCGACGATCATGCAGTTCTGTACGGGGAACTCGTTGTCGGAAAGATAGTCGACCGCGCGCTGCGCGCCGAGGTAATCGTCGTAGACCCCGAGGGATTGGGGGTAGTCCAAGGCCAGCAGGGATGCGCGGGCAGCCTGCATCGGGTTCTGATTGCTCATGACCCCAGTCTCTCATCGAGCGGTGGACGTCGCCGCTCAATGAGAGGGCACCGATCACCAGGCGGGGTCTTGACCGTTTTCCAGGTAGACGGTGCCGGTGCCCTCGTCGATCGCCCGCACGGAACGCTCGATGATCCGTGCCGTGTACTCGGCGGTGTGTGCACCGACGTCCTGCACCGCACGCCAGTGCGTGGCCGCGATCTCCCGCGGCTGCAAGGCCCCCGGCTCCGACGTCACCCGCACGTCGAAAACGAAGAGCGTGGCGTCGTCCCAGCCGCGCCACGGTGGCAGCCAACTGACAGCGGCCAGCGAATGCACCGTGCCGTGCAGTGACAACTCCTCGGCGACCTCGCGCAGAACGGCGGTCGCCGGGGATTCGGCCGGGTCGACCACTCCCCCGGGTAGATCCCAGAACCGTTTGTACGTCGGCTGGCACAACAGCACCTCACCGGCTTCGTTACGGATGAGCGCCTGGGCAATGGCGCGCTTGGTCGGCAAGGTGGAGTTGAGCACCCGCGCGAACGAACCCCGGTCAGTCACGCTCGGGTCGTCGGCCAGCCGCGCGAAGATCACCTGGTCGATGCGCGCACCGTCTATGGAGCCCGAGGGCAACGCGCCGCGGGCCGTGCCCTCCTTCAACATCCCTGCCCGCGCCGCGACACGACCGGACGCAGTGTCGCTGTCGGCAAGCCGGGTCTCGACCCGGGCAATCCCGAGGTTCTCGAAAGCATGCCGAAGGAGCAGCTGCAGGGCCCCCGCCGCGACCAGCTGGGTATCGGCCTTGAACAACTGCCACGAGACGACGGCGGTGTCACCCAACGCTTCAGCAGTGGTGCCGGCTAGCAGCAGCCCACCGATCACGACGTCGCTGTGCTCAATCGCCAGGCTGACCTTCGACCCGTCCTCCTCCTGGTCGGCCAGCCAGCGTTCCAGGCCTTCATCCAGGCCCGCATCGGTTTCGAACCAGCCGGAGGCCACAGCGCTCTTCTTCAGTCCGTGCAGGTCATCGGAGGTCCACGGGCGCAGCACCAGAGGTCCGTCGCGCAGGGTCGGCGTCGAGGCAGCAATCGGCATATACCGACTCTACGACGGCCGGCTCGAGGGCCGTCCACCTGCGCACGGACCACGCCTTCCTGGTACGGGCACAAC
>JALYUK010000036.1 GCA_030853805.1 Actinomycetota bacterium
GAGCCGGGGCTGGCACTAGCGAAGCGCTGGCGGGCCCAACGCGACTGCCCCGGATGGGCCAGACGGTTCAGCGCAGAAACCTGGTCACGGCCACTAGCTGTCTATGCCGCCCACGGGTGGACCGAACGCGATCTCACCCAAGCACTCAACGATCTCACCAACATGGGGATCCGCATCTATGACGACCCTCACCGTCCAATCCCCTACCTGCTGATGTTGCTGCGCCGCAGCAACATCGAAGAACGCCCCACCATCCGCATCGACGTCCAAGCAGCCGAAGACCTCGCCGAAGCCCGTCAACGAGCCGCGCAGGCCCCGCAACGCCGCGCCCAACACCAACAAGACCGCAACGCCGCGATCGCCGCCCTCAACGGACGCGCCCGCGCCGAAGTACTCGCCATCACCGCAGCTGCAGCCCAACGAGCCCAACGCAACCGCGAACGCGACAACGAACGCAGATTACGGTGACAGCTCACCGACCCTATGGGGGTTGGACAGTGGCTTGACGGTGTGACGGTGTGACGGCACGACGGCACACCGTCAAGCCGAGGTGATTTGCTGCTTTACCTGGTCGAACAGGGAGTCGTCGCTGTGGAGCAGACCGACGAGCGTACGGATGACCTCACTCTTGTCAACCTTGCGAGCGGCCTCGCGCCGCAGCCGTAGAAGGTCCTCGTCCAACTCCATCGCCACCCGGGTACTGAGCAGCACGGTGTATTTACTCATCCGCTCCCCCGCCGATCCCGGGGTAGGCGTCGGGCCCGTGCGCTTGTCGACCTGCGCCGCAAACCGATTGGGTTTCGCCTGCCCCGTGGCCATCAGACTCGGCTCCCGGTGAGCTCACTCAGCACATCCGCGTACTCGCCGAAATCTTGGATGACGGTTCCCCAGACGTTGGCGTAGGCCTCGCGGAGGCCGACCTGTGTCTCCAGCAGCGGCAATCCCTGCTCGGCTAAGCCAGCCCGTGCGTCCCGAGCCGAGGTGGTCCCCACCCGAACTTTGGTCAACAGCAGGTGGGTAGCCACCGGATGGATAGCGGCCAAGTCGTCCACCATCTGCAAAACCCGACCCAACTCCCGCACGTCCATGAGACTCGGAGCGAAGGGAACAACCAGGTGATCGGTGACGGTGAGTGCTTGGCGCAGGATCGGATCGTCCTCGCTGGCCGATCGGCCGGTATCGATCACGATATGGGTGTAGTCGCCGGCTACCTCGGCGACCCGCTTAGCAAGATCTCGCGTGGCCCACTGGACCACCGCGGCGGGGAACTGCTCTCCCGCTTCCTCCGACCAGCTCAAGATCGACCCCTGCGGGTCGGCATCGACGATGAGCGTGCGACCACTCCGAGCCAACAAGCAACCCAAGTACACGGCGGTCGTGGACTTGCCGACCCCTCCCTTTTTGTTGCCGAGAGTCAAAATCATGGTTCGCACTGTATCGCCGTGACGGGGTAACGGTGTGACGGCACGCCGTCAGAACGGCAAGCCGTCAGGCGCACTCGATGCCTGGTCGGCCTGTTCATTGCGGCTGGAGTGTTGGTCGCCATCTTCTACACCCTCGAAGTGTTGTTCGTACTCAAGATGAGGGCGGTCGGCGATGGGCGCGGACTGTCCTCACCGTCCTTGTCGTGCTCAGCGTCCTATCGAACGTGGCATCGCTGCTGGAAGGCCGCGGCGGCTTCGTCCTGACCGGCGCGCTGGTATCGCTACTGCTTGGCCCCCCGCGGCGGTGCTGATGTACCGCCCTGAGGCAAAGTCCTACTCACGAACATCTCGTCCTGAGTGCCGGAGGTAACCGTGACTATTTTTCTAATCCTGTTGATCGGTGGCCCGTTCTTCCTCGTTGCGGGTGCTGTCGTGCTGTGGTTTCGGGTGCGCGTTGCCCGAACCTCCGCGGACACGGAGCGGGGCATGTACGGCGGAGGAAAATTCGCCGAATCGCAGACGCGGAACATTACGCCAGACACGATTGGGTTAGTGGGGGCCATTTGGATGGTCGGTGGGGCGGTAGCGACGGGGATTGGCCTTGCCCACATCCTGTAGGAGCCCTACCGGATAGCTGTCTGACGTCGTGAAAGGGAGCCGGGGTCAGATTTCCTTGGGTGCGGAGCGGCGACCGGCTCGGATGAGTTGAACCAGTACAAACGTAGCCATGCTCATGCCGACAAGGCTCCCCACAGCCGAAGCGACTTGGTCGTGGGTGAAGCTGATTATGCAGCTGTAGCCAAAGAAACCTAGAACCACCAGGGCGATTACCATGTTGAAGCCCCGGGCGGGCCGTACCCATCGGGTGATGCGAGGGCGTTCACGGTTGGCCATGGGTCCACGCTACCCAGGAGTGACGTGAGCCGTTCAGCGCCACACCTGCGGGTGCGCCGATAACCGTCAGAGTGCGGTGCAACCAAGGGCTGCCGAGACTTTTCCGGCGCTTATGCGGACTGGAGAACTCAGGACGTGATCTCATATTGGTGAGTGCACGGTAACGGTCATCATCGTGCACACCGCGTGGTGGCCGGCGGTAGCCTTCCGTCTACCACCGAAAAAGGGTCCCATGACCAGGAAGTGTGCTGGTTAGTGGCGGTTCCGACGCTGGAGGTATTGGCGCAGGTTGGTGGCCGGCAAGGCGACGGCGAGGGCGCCGAGGACCATGCCGCCGAAGATCAGGATGGCACCGACGGGCCACAGTCCGTCCCCGTCGCTGGTTGAGGCTGGAATCGACCAGGCCACGGTGAACGCGAGGGGCATGACGACGAGTGTGGTCCGCGCCTGCTTCGCGAGGCCACCGGCCAACGCGACGGCGGCGAGGGTGAGGGCACAGCCCGCGACCTGCCATGGTTCGTAGGGGCCGCTTGTGATCCCGGTTGTGGAGTCGGTTTGGTAGGTGTGGTCCCAGCCGAGCCAGCCCCAGTAGGCGGCGAAGCATGCGACGGCGAGGAGAGTCCCCGCGGCCAGCAGGCGCCACGGATGGACGTCGGAACGCGTGAGCTTGTCGCGGAGGTTCTCCTCGATGACGAGTGGCCAGCCGGACGGTGGTGTGGGCCAGGCTGGGTCGGGTTGCCAGTCCGGCCCAGGTAGCCAGTTTTGTGGGGCGGGCGGCCAGCCGGGTGGGGGATTGAAGCGGCGTGCCACGCGCCGCACGCTACAACCTGCCTGGACGTTGAGTGGGCAACGATCTGGACATCGTCATGACCAAATCGGTTTCGAGGGTTGGCGGACCTGTTCGGAGTGTCTGTTACGACCGAGGCCACGGTCGATGGTGACATCCGGCGCGTCAGAGACGAACGTGGCGGACAGTGCTTATCTGGGGTTACATCCCGACCCGACGTCAGGTAGGGGGTCGGCTTCACAACACTGCAAGTTGGAGCGGATGCGGTGGTGCGGCTGGTTTCTGAGATGCCCGCGTTTGGGCAAGGCCCCAATCTGACACGTGTGCACCTCCGGGAGCTGTGTTGATCAGCCGCTTAGCAGTGTTTCGTTTGCTGATGGAGGGATGGTCTTGCCGGACCGCCGCGCTGATCGGAGGAATCAGACGTCGTCGAGGAACTGAAACCCTGGGAGTGCGGACCTGCCAGCTCGCAGCCGGGCGATACGGCCCGGCAGGGTGTAGCCGAAGATCAGGTGGACTGTGAGAGTGGCTCCGAGCAGCACCGCCACGATCGCCCACCATGGGGAGAGTTGAACGATGGCCGCGATGCCAGCGGCGAGGGTCATCGCGGCCAGCAGGACTCGGGTCAGCGCGCAGTGTTCCTCGGTACGGGCGAGGTCGTTGTCGGCAATGTCAAGCGCGGCGTCCAGCACGGCTGGGGCGTCGGGGACCGGACCGCGGTGGGCGGCCCGAACGGCGAGGCGACGCTGTGCTGGCTCGAGCGGGAGCAGGGTCTCGCGTAGCTCTCTGTCTCGGGCCCAGCCTATCCGGTAGGTGGACCCGCCGAAGATCACCGAGCCTAAAGACGCGGCGACGAGCACGGATGCCCAGTTCTCGCCCCACGCGCGGTAACCCAAGGCGAAGATCAGCCCGAAATACACACCGATCGCCACCGACTGGGCCCACCGGGGGGCGACGGCGAGGGCGGCACGCATGTGCCGAGTATGCCCGGCCAGCAGCGCCGGGCATGCTGCCGACCGTGGTCATTTGGTGGGCTCGTGGGCGTCAGAGGTCTGAACCCTGGGTGTCCCGCGACAACTCCGACCACGGCGAGTACTTGTACTTCGGCTCGGGGCGTGCGTGGCGCGCTGTTGGATGAAGCTCGTGGGTCAGATAGTTCACCAAGTCGGCGCCGTAGAGGCTGACGTCGAGCTGCCAGACGGAAAACACCGGGGAGCCCACCGGTGCGGGGGGCTGCCGGCAGGTAGCGGTGCTTGTAGAGGGGGACCAAGGGGTGCCACCGAGCGAGGTGCTCGCGAGCGTGCACCTCAAGCTCGGCGTCGTCCACTGCGGGGCGAGGCCCCCAGGACCCCGGCCAGACGTCGCTATTCAGCAACTCCCAGACAACTCCGTCGAGGGGCCACGCGAGCTGACGGCGTATCGCCGCTTCGTCACCATGACGCCAGTCCACCCAGCCCTCGCCTGTGGGCACGGCAAGGGACAGCAGCGCGTGGTGATCATCGCCGAAGGCGATGCCGTAACGGTGCTCTGCAGTTGCCATCGCGCCCTCGTCGAGTCCCGGGTCCAGCGCAACCCCGGCCTGGCGCAAGATGCCGACCCCCGCTCGGCCAACGTCGTCATGCTCTACCCACCGGCCCCTGCGCTGGCAACCCCGCTTGGCGCCGGTGCG